>NZ_JAXDSU010000028.1:0-4888 GCF_034090325.1 Anaerococcus porci | reverse complement strand
CTAATAAAAAAGCATCGATAATACCAATAATTGGTGATTAGTCGACGCTAAAAAGCACTATATATATTCTAATTCCAATAGTCTAAATTTTCTGTCATCCCTATATTTTTAGATTTAAATTTAGGATCTTTTCCTTCCGTTTTTTGTTTTTCATAGTCTTTTAAGCAAGCTATGGCTTTCTTTGATAAAAATAATATAGAAGGTAAGTTTATAAGAGCCATTATTCCCATAAGTAAATCTGATATATCCCATGCAAGTTTTACCTCACTCATAGCTCCAAGTAATATTACAAAAACTGCAAAAATCCTAAAAATTAACATAAATTTATCTGATGGTTTCTTTTTATTATTTATATAGAAAAGATTACTATCTACATAAAATAAGTTACCTATAAGTGTAGTAAAAGTAAATAAAACCAAGGAAAGTGAAATAAAATAATTTCCAAAAGAACCAAAAAATGTAGATAAAGATTCTTGGACATAAGGTGCACCACTTAAAGCTTCTGTAGGTTCTATTCCTGATGAAAGACACATAAAGGCAGTTGCAGTACAAATGATGAGAGTATCAATAAATACTGAAAGCATTTGAACTAAACCTTGTTTAACAGGATGAGAAATATTAGCACTTGCTGCAGCATTTGGTGCAGATCCGATACCTGCTTCATTTGAATAAAGTCCCCTTTTTATTCCATACATCATTGATGATGATGCTAAAGCTCCAAATATTGCTCTAAAATTAAATGCATCTTCAAAAATGTTTTTAAATACAGTTGGTATATAAGAAATATTTACAACTATCATTATTAAGGCTACTATTATATAAATTACTCCCATAAAAGGTACAATAGTTGATGTAAACTTTATTATTCTTTTACCACCACCAAATATACAAATAGAAGTAACTAAAGCTAAAGTTAATCCAATAATAAATGGTGTTTTTTTAGGGTTATAGAAATCATAAGTCATAAAGCTTGTTTGGAGGTTGAAAGATGCAAGCATATTAAAACCTATTGCATAAGTTAAAATTAAGCTAACAGCAAAGATTACACCAAGCTTTCTAGACTTTAAACCTTCTTCAATGTAGTAAGCGGGACCACCATAGGAAGTTCCATCTTTATCTTTTTTCTTATATATTTGAGCTAAAGTTGACTCAATAAATGCAGATGCTCCACCTATAATAGCTACAATCCACATCCAAAAAACTGCACCATAACCTCCAAGACATATAGCCGTAGAAATACCAACTATATTACCAGAGCCTACTCTTGAAGCAGTTGAAACCATTAATGCTTCAAATGATGAAACTGCACCTTCTTCTTGAGGTTTTTCTAAAACTACTGATATAGATTCTTTAAGAAATCTTATTTGTATAAATTTAGTCTTAAATGTAAAATATAAGCCTATACATAATAATAAAATTATTAGCAAGGGATAATATAATACAGTATTAATAGACTCTAAAAATTCTGTTAATTTTTCAAACATATTTACTCCTTCTAATTCATCACTTTAATACTAAACCATGATAATGTTTAGCTATACATTAAAATTATATCATAAAGATTATATACAATAAAACTTAATCGTTAATTAAGTGTATGAATTCTAGTATGTAAATATATATTAATAAATATTTTTGCCACTTTAAAACAACCATACTATATTTAGTTAACATTTTTATTTTAATCATGATTTTTATAACAAAGCTTCTGACTATTGAATATAAACTTTATCTACAATCAATATTATATAATAATTTATAAATTTTCTATGTTATCCTTTAAATTTTTTATTTGGACTTTTACAACCTTTTTAGCTGGTCCTCCATATACATCTCTCTTATTAAGAGAATTTTCGAGGTCTATAAAGTCATATAGGCTATCATCAAAAATATCAGAAAACTTCTTATAGATTTCTAAGTCTATCTCATCTAAAGCTTTATCCACTTTTATTGCGTAATTTACAACATCTCCTACTATCTTATAAGCTTCCCTAAAAGGAATATTTTTATTGACAAGGTAATCTGCAAGATCTGTTGCGTTCAAATATCCCTTATGGGCAGATTTCAACATATTTTTTTTATTGATTTTTAAACTTAATAACATTGGTTTCATAATCTTCAAACAATTATATACCGTATTAATAGAATCAAATAATGGCTCTTTGTCTTCTTGAAAGTCCTTATTATATGAAAGTGGTGATGCTTTCATAATTACGAGTAAGGTGTTTAAATCTCCATAAACCCTACCAGTTTTTCCTCTTATTAGCTCTGCCATATCCGGATTTTTCTTTTGTGGCATTATACTTGAACCAGTTGAGAATTTGTCAGAAAACTTCACATAAGAGTATTCACTACTCGAATAATAAATAAGCTCCTCACAAAGTCTTGACAAATGCATCATAATTAAAGAATTATTAAATAATATTTCTAATACATAATCTCTATCTGATACTGAATCCATAGAATTTTCTGTAGGCTTTGAAAATCCTAATTCTTGACTTGTCATGAATCTATCAATATTAAAACTTGTTGTAGCAAGTGCACAAGAACCTAATGGATTTTCATTAAGTCTTTCAAAAGTAGATTCCAATCTTAATAAGTCCCTATAAAACATTTGACCATATGCCATTATATAGTGAGAAAAAGTAGTAACTTGGGCATGTTGCATATGGGTAAAGCCAGGCATTAATACATCTAGATTATCTTCAGAAATTTCTATTATAGCTTTAATTAAATCTAATAATTTATCTTTTATTTGATTTAAGGATTTTTTAGAATAAAGCCTTAAATCTAGAGCACACTGGTCATTTCTTGACCTTGCTGTATGAAGTTTTTTTCCAAGTTTTCCTATCCTTTTTGTAAGTTCATTTTCTATAAAAGAATGGATGTCTTCTTCATTTAAATCTATATCTAATTTTTTATCCTTTATATCTAAAAGTATTTGTCTAAGGTTCTCTCTTATAATCTTTCCTTCCTCTTCACTTAAGATATTGACCTTGGCCAACATATTAACATGTGCTATAGAACCTCTTATATCTTCTTGAAAAAGAACCTTATCAAAGTCTATTGACTTATTAAACTCATGTGTAAATTCAGATAATCCTCCTAAGTGACCTCCCCATAAATACATACTAATCTCCTTCTTTTACTTTTGCTTCTACAAGGGTTGATAAGGAATATAACTTAATAAAACCTTCTGCATCTTTATGTGAATATAGGTCTTTTCCTTCATCACCAAATGAAGCGAGTTTTTTACTATATAAAGAATTATTTGAACTTACACCTGCTGGAATTATATTTCCCTTATAAAGCAATAATTTAACCTTACCACTTACATTTTCTGTAATCTTATCCATAAATTTAAGAAGTGCTTGTAAAGAATTTGAATACCACTTGCCATCATAAACTAACTCACCAAATTTTATTGCCAAATGTTCTTTTAGATGTGATGAGTCCTTATCCATAGTAATTGACTCTAGGATTTCTAAAGCCTTATATAAAATTGCTCCACCTGCATTTTCATAAACTCCACGACTTTTCATCCCAACTAGACGATTTTCGACTATATCATCAATTCCTATTCCTGCTTGTCCACCAATCTTATTAAGGTATGAAAGAATCTCGCTTGCCTTCATTTTTTTACCATTAATAGCAATTGCTTTAGCTTTTTCAAAATCAATTTCTATCTCGATTTTTTCATCTTTTGCCTTAAAAGGTGAAACAGATAGTTCTAAAATTTTATCATAGTCTGGCATATTTTGAGGATCTTCTAAGTCAAGTCCTTCATGTGATAAATGCATGATATTTAAGTCTTTTGAGTAATTTGTTTCCCTACTTATTTTTAGTGGAATATTATGACTTTCTGCATAATCTATTTCTTCTTCCCTAGATTCAATATCCCATATCCTCCAAGGTGCTATAATTGGCATATATGGTGCAAAATGTTTAATGGCCATTTCAAATCTTATTTGATCATTGCCCTTACCAGTGCAACCATGACAAATTGCATCACAATTTTCTTTTATTGCAATATCAACCAAAGCTTTAGCAATTAAAGGTCTAGCAGTAGCAGTACCTAGAAGATAATTTTTTTCATATTTTGCACCAGCTTTAAGAGTTGGAAATACGAAATCTTCCACATATTCATCTACTAAATCCTCGATATATATCTTAGATGCTCCTGTCTTTATTGCTTTTTCCTTTAAACCTTCAAGTTCTTTAGTTTGTCCAACATTTCCAACAACCGCTATAACTTCACAGCCATAATTTTCCTTAAGCCAAGGAATAATTATAGATGTATCTAGACCACCTGAATAAGCAAGAGCTACTTTCTTAAATTTATTATTTTTCATCTTTATCTCCTTTTTTAATATATTACTTAGTTTTAAAAATAAATAAAAAAATCGTCCCTAAAAGGGACGAAAGCCGTGGTACCACCCAAATTCATATATTTCTATACCTCTTACTATAACGCATAACCGTACAAATCTAAATATCGAAATGTAAGCTCCAAGTTCCTTTTCTACCTATCCTCCCTGTCTTCTTACACCACACGAAGACTCTCTTAAAGTATCAGATAAGTATACTCACTTTTCATAGCCTTTATTTTAATGTATTCTACCAAGTATGAAAATTTTTGTCAAGATAAAATTAATTGATTTTTTTATATATTATATTTTTATCATATATTTCAATACTTTAATAAAATTTATATTAGTAAATCCACTCTATTTCGTATATTATTTTTTTCTGATAAAATTAATATGGAAAGGATGGACTATGTATATTTTAAGAAATATAAAAATTCCATATGATGGCAATGAATTAGATTTGAAAAATGCTATAGAAAATAAGATTGATAGAAAAATTAATTCTTATAAAATATATA
>NZ_JAXDSU010000030.1:0-3974 GCF_034090325.1 Anaerococcus porci | reverse complement strand
TCATTGCTTTTAGTCTAACTTCTTCTTTTTTATTGTTTGTATTTTTTCTGGCTTTTTCAAGCTCATAAATTTCTTTTTTTGTTTTTTCATCTATTATCTTTTTCATATTCTTATTATACACTTTTAATTAGGTTTTAGTATGAGTACTCAACTCTTTAATTTTAGGCATCAAAAAAGCACCTATCTTGTAATAGATGCTTCCGAAAAATTAAAGCATTATTGACTTCTTAATCAATTCTTTCAAACACCATGGTAGCTTAATTTTATCTCCACCTAACCCCTTTAGAGTCAGAAGATGATGTTGTAATAGTATTAGCCTATAAGCTAAAGTCGCTAGCTTATTTATTGCTGCTTGAAGGTTAAACAAACTTGCTGTACCTGAACCAGTTCCTAAAAACTTTTCTATCAATACTATTTGTAAAACTACATTATCCCCTTCACTACTTATAGCTTTTCCTGTTTTATATCCATGCCATATCATACACCCTCTTAACTAAAGAAATCATATTCACCTGTGGCAAATGGAATATCTATTACAAACTCAATCTTCTTTGGGGGAATCTGATTGGATTCTTCATAAATGACAAGGTTATAAGCCTTTTTATTATCATATTTTCCAGTTTTTAAGTTGAATGTTACATTAAACACTCTATCCTGCTCATTATCAGTGTTCTTATCAGCTATAATACGAACTTCATCAGAAATTTTTTCTCCATATTCATCGACAAAATAAAGAAGGTAATTGGAAGCTTCTCTATTTACTGAAAGCATTTCACTTTGATAAAAAGACAGATTGAATATCATATTGCTTATTTTTCTTCCTGTTGAAAGAATATTAAGTTCTACAGGCTTAACATCATACTTGCTCCTGTTTTTGCGATATTCTTTATTATCATTTCTTAAATGTCTGTATCTAATTAGTGGAACAACCATTTCCTGAAGTGAGATTCCTCCGTGAACAAAGTTGATTCCTCCGCCTTTCTTTTTAATACGGATATTATGTCTCGGTGCAAATCCTTTAAACCCAGATTTTTCATCAACAAATTTTATAGGCATCAAGAAACTTGGGTTAGCAAATTCATCCATTATTGCATACCTTCTACCATAATCAACAACACCTTCAAAGCCTTCTTTAGATACCTTATCAAGCTCAGTAAACTCTTCATAAGTATAGAGGAAACCATGATCTGAGGTGATCATTATATTTACAGCCGAAAAATCATGCACAAGGATTCTAACCAGGTTCTTAATTTCAACTATCGCCTTATCACAGGCAGAAAAAACTCTAGAATCCGATATATGACTAGCTGCATCTATTTGATCATGATATATATAAACAACTTCCATACCTTTTACTAAAGCTTTCCTCTCCTCTCTCTTCATATGAATCAAATCGTCATATTTAAGCACTCTGGAATCCTTATTCGCCTTTTGTAAGACTTTTTCTCTATTCGGCATATCTGTTGATTCGCCATCAACAAGAACTTTGAGATTATTATTTCTAATTTCAGTTTGAAGACCATGATTAGGAAGCAATGCAGCCATTCCAAAAGGTGTAATCGTAGGGAATATCCCCGACATATCATCGATTTCTACCTTACATTGCATATCCTTTTTTAATTCTACAGAAAGCTCTTTTGCCACCTCATAACGCATTGCATCTGAAATAATTACATAGACTTTTGCCTTAGCATTTTTAATATTATTGTTGTAGAAGTCGACCTGCTGCTTTATCTCAGAAATTTTTCCATACTCTTCAAACTCTCTACCGCTAACATTGCACCAGTTAGTAAGAAGTTTATCTAAAAACCAATGCT
Source organism: Anaerococcus porci (assembly GCF_034090325.1). Taxonomy (NCBI): domain Bacteria; kingdom Bacillati; phylum Bacillota; class Tissierellia; order Tissierellales; family Peptoniphilaceae; genus Anaerococcus; species Anaerococcus porci. The sequence goes on along the minus strand of NZ_JAXDSU010000030.1, from coordinate 2,157 downwards.
TATATATTCCTTCCGCCTTGTCTACCGTAAATTTAAATAAATCATCAAGCTTAGCATTTGAATTTCTAAGACTTTTCTGATACGCCCTATGAAATTTTCTATAATAGGTATCCATTAAATAAAATTTATCTGTATAGAATTTCCAAACTTCCTTGGCACTTGTCATATGAAATGATGTTTGATTTTTATTATAGAAATCCTTCATTTTGCCCATATTATAAATACCCTCATAGTATGAATTAAACTCTTCATACCAGGCTCCAACTCTTCTTTTATCACATATAACTGAAATATATTCGGGATCTATAATATCATTTTTAATATTTCTCATAAGCTTTATAAGTATAATTTCATCAACACACGGAAAAACTTCGCTACTCTCAAAATTAGCTATATCAAGATTCATCAGTCTTTCATCAAGCATAATTTCTTTTTCTATAAAACGTGCAAGTTCATATAAGCTTTTTTTCTCATCGACATTCCTGAGCCAGTCCTCAATAAATTGAAAACAAAAAGCTTCATGCGGGCTTGAAATAAAATCATCAAGACCTATAAACGCTTCCTTATTTATATTTCTTGAAGTTGCAGTAAGCAATATATGAACAGATAAATCTTCAAGACTTTTTCCCTCACTGTGATAACCTGTCCCTTGTCCTACCATTGTCCAAAAAGCTTCATCTATTTCATAATTTATAAATTCCTGATACACGACATTATTGTCATTTTCAATACCAGCTTTCAACACCTCTCTGATAATATCCTTAGCTTGCATATCACATCCTGCAATCTCACCCATAATCGCAAGTTCCAAATGTGCCGGAGTTTCAATTCTGCTTGCATTTTTCCTGATTGCCTGTCTTCTTGCTTTAGCATTAAAGAACTTCTTATAAAACTTTACGAATCTTCTAACAGCAACACTGTCTACTAAATTCATTTCGTTAATCTGCATAGATACAAGATCCGCCCTAAATTCCTCACTGTATATCATAACATCATATATCCAATTATCTTCTTTTTCATTGAAAACAAGAGGACAGTATACAAGAAAGTCCGACTCTAGATCATCAAAGGAAAGCAGTTTTTTTACTCTGAACTTATTATTTTCAGACATTTTTATTACTTTTACATCAGGAATTTGAAGATTGTCAATTTCATCTTCAAACTCTCTGTCCCTGTCCATCCAAAAGATAATTCTCCTGTTATAAAACTCAGGATAGGGTTTTTTAAATCTTTTCTGCAAATCTTTTAAAATTTCTTCTAAATCCACACTTGTCACCCCCTATCTAATCTTAGCTAATACATCATCAAAGATTTTATAATTTTCTTTCACTCCATTATCCAAATCTATCTCTATATAGGAATCCGCTATATGCTGAACTTTCTCTTCAAATTTTTGTGATTCTATGATTTTCTTTTTAAGTGTAGCTGCATCTTTTTGAAGTTCTATTTTTTCATTTCCGCTTGCCCCTGCAATTTTATCATCTACTCTTGCAAGCTCTTGCTTATATCTATCCTGCACTTCAAAAATATAATTGATTCTTATTTTTGCAAAGGTATCTTTGTCGTACCTGTGGAGATAAAACAAGCCCCTACAGGCACCATTTTTCCCCGAATCATATTGCCAATAAACAGGAAGTTTTTGATACATCTTCAAATGATCCTTATAAAAATCATTTAAGAAATAATTTCTTATCCTTTCCCTACTGCTATCGCTCTTCTTGCCTTTAAGCTCTGATGCTATAAAATCAAGATTTTCATTGAGGTTTTCTTCCCCGAAGGTAATCTTTAAGAACCTTACAAAAAGTTCCACAATATCATCTTCAAAATACTCTTCATCTGTTAATGGAAGGATACCGTCTGTATCTATTTTAAAGCTTTTGTACTTTGATAAATCAAAATCTCCTCCGGCAAAGACAAGTCCTTCCTCATCAAGAGAATATCTTCCCATGGCACAACCCACAAAATAAGATAGGAAATTCTTTACCACATCTTCACGAGTCATTACATAATTGTTGCCTTTTATTTCTTCATCTATATCCTTTTTGCTGTCGAAGATTTTTGCAACAGTAATATCTCTATCAGATACTTCAGGAGTAAGCTCATCTTCAAGTCCGTAGATTTCTATAAAGATACGATTGAGTTCCTCTTCATTTTCTT
>NZ_JAXDSU010000046.1:0-7036 GCF_034090325.1 Anaerococcus porci | reverse complement strand
TACAATATCTACTTCCATTTCTTCTGGAACTAAATATCCACCACTTTCATCTGTACCTACTTTTAATTCATTTGAAATATCTCTAAAGTTAGTTCTTAATGCTTTCATCATAGATTTCTTATAGACATTTCTTGCTCTCATAGGCTTTTCTTCTTCATTGAAAGTAGCGGGTTCATTTGTTAATGCTTGAGTAGTAGGTTTTTCTAAGGTTTTATCCATTTCTTCTTCCCTCTTCTTTCTTTTAATTTCACGAGTGTAATTCTCTATAGTTCTTTCCATCTCTTCATAGGTCTTAAAGTCTTCGTCAGACATTAGGCCATTTTCATCTTTCTTAGATTCAGCAAATGCTTTTGCCTCATCCCAAGCTTTAGTTCTCTTTTCCATTAGTTCTTTTAAATCCATAATTACCTCCAAGTATTTTTAATTTTGTTTAATCTTTCTTCTACTTCGCTCATTGAATGAGTCTTTACCTCTTTATTCATCTTTGTTAAAAGTGAGTTTGTAACTGCTCGTCTTGAAAAGACCATGTTCGTAACTTTTTCATCTTTCCTTTTATCAGTGAGAGTTCCATCACAGAAGCCCAGCTCAATAGCCTTGTTCTTATCAAACCAAGTCTCTCCATCCATAAGATTAGAAATCTCTTCTCTGGATAAACTTGTCTTAATCTCATAGGCATTGATGATTGATTCCTTAACTTCCTTTAACATATCTATAGCTTTTTGCATTTCTTTTGAGTCACCAATGGCTACAGTTAAGGGGTTATGAATCATCATTAATGATGTTGGACTCATCAATACTTCAGTTCCTGACATGGCAATGACCGATGCAGCAGATGCTGCAAGCCCATCAATCTTAATGGTCACATTGCCCTTGTGTTCTAAAAGCATTGTGTAAATTCTTGAGGCAGCAATGCAGTCCCCTCCTGGAGAGTTTATCCATACAGTGATGTCTCCACTTTTGTTTTTTAATTCCTCAAAAAAGAGCCTTGGCGTGATTTCATCATCAAACCAAGACTCTTCTGCAATAACTCCATCTATATAGAGTTCATTTGAATCTTTATTCCAATTCCAAAATATTTTATTTTTGTTCATTCTCGGTATTTTTACCTCCGTTTCTTTTACTTTCATAGAATGACCCTGCCTTATCAAGTGGTAGCATATTTCCATTTACAATATATAGATCTCCACCTTCTTCAGCCGATATCCTATCTAGGTTTTCTAATTCTCTTATGTCATTTGCACTCATCCAACCATTCTGTCTTCCTACAGCATATCCATTCATTCTTGATTCATAGTCTCCTCTTAGAAGTCCATCAAGGTTGAATTTAATAAAGTAGGATTCTTTTTCTTTCTTTGTTAGTAGTGCTCTTTCTAAGGATTGCTCCCAACGAACAATCCAAGGATCAAGAGTGTATTTGACAAACTCAAGAGATTGTTGCTCTATATTTGAAAAGCTTGACCTTTCCAAATCTCCAATCATATGAGGTGGTATCCTAAAAATTCTAGCTATCTCATTTAATTGAAATTTCCTTGTTTCTAAGAATTGGGCCTCACTTGGGGCAATAGCTATGGGTTGGTACTTCATTCCTTCTTCAAGGACAGCCACTTTGTTTGCATTTTTAGGCCCTTGAAAGGCAGCATTCCATGATGCCCTTACTCTTTCTGGGTCTTTAATAATGCCTGGATGTTCTAAGACTCCACCAGGTTGAGCTCCATTTTGAAAGAAGGATGCCCCATAATCTTCACATGCCATTGCCATACCAATAGCATTTTTTGCCATGGTTATTGGTGAGTATCCAATAAGACCATCAAATCCAAGTCCTGGAATATGAAGGACATCTTCTTTTAAAAGATAAACTTCTTCTGATTTGTGCCTGTATTTGTAGAAGATTTCTCCATCTTCACTTCTCATGACTGTCATTTTATTTGGCATTAGAGGGTAAAGTCCTATAATTTCATTTCTCCCATTTCTTATAATCTGGGCATAGGCATTGCCCCAAAGTAGAAGATGAGTCATTAGAGTTTCTCTAAATACAAAAGATGTCATTTCTGTATTAGGTTCATCATGTAGAAGAAAGTACAAAGAATGGTCTTTTGCTTTCTCTTTTGAGTTTGTATTTTCCTTTCTATATAGGTGTAAAGGAAGGCCTGCTAAGGTTTCAGCTAAAACTCTTACACATGAATAAACAGCTGTCATTTGCATGGCAGTAAATTCGTTGACATTCCTTCCTGCTAGTGTTCTCCCAAATAAAAAAGACGATGAAGATATCCTCTCCCCGTCTTTAGGTTTGTCTCTCGATTTGAATATTAAATTTAAAATATTTATATTACCACCTCCTTCATATGACTTTATTTAAAATTTTATACCATCTTTCTCCAATAAAGTTTGAGTGACAAACTCACTAATATTAGAAAAATTCCAGTTATTACAAGTGTATAAAAAACAACCATATTAAAATAACTAGCTAAAATAGAAACTACAAAAATTCCAAGTGCTATTTTCCATATTAAATTAGAACCTGATTTTAGTTTTATAAAATTTTTCCTTTCATCATGTTCATCAATGTACAATTCTCTTAATAATTTATCGTCCTTTAAAGCTTTCCTAATTCTAAACACCCAGAAAACACAAATTATTTCTATTCCTAATGTTAATCCATCAATAAATCCTAATGCTGAATCATTGAGCCTAGCCTGATCCTTTAATAAAAAATTACCTATTCCCCAAAATATCAGTGCAAAACTTATATAAGATTTATATAATCTTTCCCTTTTTTTCAATACTTCATGATAATTTTCTAAATTCATTATTCATCCTCCTCTAGTTCAAATACATCTTCTATCTTTAGGTTAAAATATTTAGCTATCTTATAAGCTAATGGCAAAGACGCTATGTATTTTTCAGTTTCTATAGATGTAATAGTTTGCCTTGTAACTCCAACAATATCAGCAAGTTCAGCTTGGGATAATTTCTTTTCTTTTCTTAATTCAGGAATCCTTGTCTTCAATTAACCACCTTCTTTATATAATACATAATTTACTTTCCACTATAAGTATAGTTTGCTTTGCATTTATTATCAAGTTAGCTTTGCATAAATAACGTAAATTTAAAAAACAATCAATCCCCTATCATCATAAACAGATTCACTTGTATCATTGCCACATCTTATCGCCCTATCAAGGGCCATGATGGTTGCAATTACACCATCTATCTTTTCTGTAGACTTTTCCTTATCTGCTTTTATGTTTCCTGCCGGGTCTGTTCGAATAAATATATTATCCATCATCCACCTTAAAACAGGATGACCTCCATGAGCGATTTTTCTTTCAAGGGTTAGTTTCATGAGTTCTTTTGTAGGAGGAGACATATCTTTAAAACCTTGTCCAAATGGAACTACAGTAAATCCCATACCTTCTAAGTTTTGAACCATCTGGACTGCTCCCCATCTATCAAAGGCAATTTCTCGGATGTTATATATCTCACCTAAGTATTCGATAAATTTTTCTATAAAGCCATAGTGGACTACATTACCTTCAGTGGTTTGAAGATAGCCTTGTTTTTGCCATAAGTCATAATTGACATGATCCCTTTTTACTCTTAAGTCTAGATTATCTTCTGGCAACCAAAAGTAGGGTAGGATTTGAAATTTATCATCTTCATCAAGTGGAGGAAAGACTAAGACAAAAGCTGTTATATCTGTTGTAGAAGAAAGGTCAAGACCACCATAGCAAACTCTTCCTTTTAATTCTTCTTCATTTACTTTGAAGTTGCAAGCATCCCACTTGTCCATAGGCATCCACCTAATTGCTTGCTTTACCCATTGGTTTAGTCTTAATTGTCTAAAGGAATTTTCCTCTGCAGGATTTTGTTTTGCAGAGTTGAAGGCTTGTCTTACCTTTTCTATTGGAACTGTAATTCCTAAAGATGGATTCGCCTTATACCATACTTTTTCATCTGTCCAATCATCTTCCCTATCTGCTCCGTAAATTACAGGGTAAAAAGTTGAATCAGTTTTTCTTCCTTCAAGGATATCTACTGCCTTTTGATGTGTTTCATAGCAGATTGATTTTGTATCTGTACCTGCTGTTGTTATTAAGAAGTATAAAGGCTGAGTCCTTGCATCTCCTGAACCCTTGGTCATTACATCAAATAGCTTTCTATTAGGCTGGGTGTGAAGTTCATCAAAGACTACACCATGAATATTAAATCCGTGTTTAGAATAAGCCTCTGCAGATAAAACTTGATAGAAAGAATTAGTAGGCTTATATATCATTCTCTTTTGAGATGCTAGAATCTTTACTCTTTTAGAAAGGGCAGGAGACATTCTAACCATATCTGCTGCTACATCAAAGACAATAGTTGCTTGCTGTCTATCTGCTGCACATCCATAGACTTCTGCTCTTTCTTCTCCATCTCCACAGGTTAGAAGTAAGGCTACTGCTGCTGCAAGTTCACTATTATGTGTTGGTAAAAAAGAACGCCCCACCAAATACTGGTGTGACGGACTATCTACTTGAATGCACTGCATCCCTTTATTTTTTACTTTTTCTATGCTTTCTATATATCTGTAATGACTTCTAGTTCTTGGATTTCTTTTTACAGCATTTTTTTGTTTTCTTTTAAGGCTTGCTATTCTCAAATCATCAAATGCAGTAAATTTTACATAATATAATGTTTCTCCTGTCTTTCTTCTACCGCATTCATCGCTAGGTTTATCCATATCATTTCTTATAGTTGATGGAGCTTTAGTAATTGCATTTTTTATTCCTAACGACCATAAAAGTTCACTAACACTTTCAGAGAGTGCTTTTTCAGTAGAAGTATAGATAGCTTGTCCTTTTATAGTGGATATAGAGCCATCTGAATCCATAAGACCCTGCAATAGTTCCAGTCTTTGTTCCACGGATGCCCTCAAATATATCATTGGTATAACTTTATCATGAAAAGATTTAAGTAGGATTTTTCTTAATTCAGGAATCCTTACTACTTTAGAATCTCCATTGTTTTGCCACCTATTTCCTATTTTATGATTTGGCCAGACTTTGTTTAAAACTTCTACCACATCACAAGTTTGAATAGTTAGTTCTGGTTTTACTGCATTTCCATTTCCTAACCAATATCCCATTAGGTAAGGATCTATTTCTAAATCTGTATATTCTGTTTTTATTTTTTCAGCTACTTTTATTCTAAATCTAAGACAAGATTCATTTTCTCTAGGCATATTAAATAATTCTTCTGTTGTAATGGTAACATCTTTTCTCTTTCCTCTTGTGATTTGCCCTACCCATTCATGTCTTGCACCAGCTATAATTTCTTCGCCATCTTTAAATTTAATTTTATACGCCTGTTCTTTATAATCTACTTTACTTTTTGCTACAACATTACATTGATTGCCTTTTTCATCAAATATTACATCACCTACTCTTATTTTCCCCATAGTGGTAAAACCATTTGGTGTAGGAATTAAAGTATTTAGGTCTAGCTGTTTTCCTTGTTTTTTAGGTATTTCAATATATGCCGTGTTAAATTGCCTGTACCCTGTTTCTTTGACAATTCCAAATAAATCTCTTATAATTTCTTCTTGCCAGTCAATCAATTTAAAAGGCTTACCTGCCCATCTGCCCTTTGTGTGTTTTAGACATTCGATAAAAGTAACTGCATAGTCAGCCTTGTTTTTATCATAGTGTGACGAATCAAGCATGAACTTTGTAGGCTTATAATTTTTTAATTTTTTCATTGAACCTCCTTCCTGTAAAAATGGGCATAGCCTGTTTTTGACAAATCATAGATTTGAAACAAACAGGCATCTGACCTACCTACGACTAACTAAAGTTCGTCGGGTTAGGTCATAAAAAAAAGACCCTCCAGGTCTACTACGACAAATAGGGCCTTAGCTCCTTGTCAATTTTGTTAAAATAAGTCGTCTATTTTATTAGACTCTGCTTTCAATTTTACTAACTCTTGCCATATACATTGCGCTCTAAAATTATTCCTTGTTTCTCTAAGTTTTTCCTCTAAATCATTTATTTCCTGTTTTCTTCTCTTAAGTACTTCCACTCCATTGCCTTCTTTTGCGTCCTTATAGTCTCTTTCAAATGTAGTCATTTTATTTTCTCGCTTTCTTTATTTCTTTGTAAGCTTTCTTAAGTTCTCTATCTAGTGTTTCTGATTCTGCAAAAAGTTTGAATTCTTCTTCTGTTAAGTTTCCTTTTGATTCTTCCCAAAGTTCTTCATGAACTTGGTCTGCACATTTCTTTGCTGTTCCTGCTATGTCTAAAAGGTTAACGGCTGCTCCAATCTTACCTTCTTTTGATTTTTTTATTGAGTTTTCAACGTATCTTTTGCAAGCTTTAACTTCTGTTTCTAATCTTTCTAAAAGGTCTTTTTTCATGGTTTTACTCTCCTTTGCTTTTGTTATATACATATTCCCGTATAAGAGAGTTTTAGTCAAGTCTTTTATGCCTATAAATTGGCTATTTTTCAATCTTTTTTTAAAGATTATCTATAAAATCGTCAAACCATTTTGCTCCAATCTCAAGCCTTATCATTGGAAGTCTACCAAGCTTATTATATTTTAAACTTACTATCCTTAAGTCTTCTGGTAGGTTAGTTTCGTAAAGTGCATTGATTGTTTTTCCCATTGTGATGTAAATTGTGTCATCTTCAATGTAATCCTTTAGATAATCTTTGAAAGCTAGGTCTCCATTTTCTCCTTCAAAAAGTCCAAGCATTGTAATTGCTGAAGAGTCGATTAACTCCTTTACATCATCTTTTGTTTTCATGTATCTGTATGTCATCTTTTTCTCCTTATTTAAGAAAGGGCCAAGAATTCATCGTAGGTTATTAAGCCGTCATCGTAATCTTGGTAAAATTGGTTGTCTTTATACTTTTCTCTTTCCACTTCTTTTCTCTTTTTATACATTTCCATGTATTCGTTCCAGCCTATTTTGCCTTCATCATAAAGTTTTCTTTCAGGCTCTTCTTTGTATAGTTTTTCTCTCTTTTCTTCTAATCTCTTTGTCGCTTCTAAAAATGT
>NZ_JAXDSU010000002.1:0-54470 GCF_034090325.1 Anaerococcus porci | reverse complement strand
AATATTTTCTTGTTTTTTTGGAAAAGCTCTTTACTTGTATTTTTAGTTTTTGTACTAGTCTTTGTACTTTCTTTTTGTTTATGATTAATCCTAATCTTTTTAACATTGCTGTTATTCTTCTATATCCATAGTTTGGATTTTTTTCTGATTTCTAATATCTTTTTTTCTTCGTTCTTAGTTTGATTTTTTTAGGCATATTTGAAGGTCTTCCTCGTTTTTTGATTTTAGTCCTTCATAGCCTTGAGATTTGTACGCATTTACCCATTTCCTTACTATGCATTCTTGTGGTATTTTATATTTTTAGCTAATTGACTGTATCCTATTGTGTTTTTTAGATACTCTTTTACGACCATCACTTTAAATTCTGTACTGTATTTTGCCATTAAAAAACTGACCTCCTCTAGTTAGTTTTTTGGTCTAACTTTTGGGGGTCAGTTCAGATTAAATAATCCGTCTTTTCAGTCTTTTAATTTGTCATTATATTTTTCATATATATTGATACAACTTTTGAAAAATTTTCAAGTTTAGTAATTCTACAAAAATCAGTTCCATATATTAGTTTGGCATTTTCTATATCTTCATCTTCACCTGTAAAAACACCAAGGACACTTATCCTATCACTTTTAAGCTTTCTAATTTCTTTTGCAGTATCATCTACAGCCTTTTTTTCTATATATTGATCTTTTATCTTGGCATTTACATTATTTATATTGTGTTTTTCATCATTTGGTCTACCGTCTGAAAGAATTATAAGAATTTTTCTTACATTTTCATCCATATTTTCATTAATAAGTTTATGAATAGTCTTAAAGGCTAAACCATCTCTATTAGAACCTGATGCAAAAAAGTTAAATATTTTGTCATTTTTCCCTTTATCCTTATAGTCCCTATAAAGATTAAATACTGTGTAGTCTCTTAGGGTTGAAAAAGACATGATTCTTATAGGAATGTTGACTTTGTCCATAGCACTTGCAATTATATAAGCTTGATCTGCCACAACTTCTTGTCTTTTTATTTGGCTAGCTGATCCATCTATTAATAAATCAATTTGAAATTTAGGCTTAGGATCTTTATTATTTGAAAAAAAGATTTTAGAGTCATTTAAAATTTCTGCTTTCCAAACATTTATTGAATCAAGAAGTCCATAGTTTTTCCTATAAAGCTCATCTTCTTCATAGTTAGAAAGTGAATTTTCTATAGTTCTTTTAAGCTCATTTATAGCTCTATTATTTATAGATAGGTTTATTTCTATATATTTTTTATTTTTATCACTTTGTTTTTTTCTAATCTTTTGATTAAATCTAGCATTTGGACTGTCTGTGTATTCTCCATTTGTAAAGTATAGTTTTTTACCTTTATGGATTCCTTTAGCAAGTTCTCTTTCTAGAAGTTCTTGTCTTTTCTTACTTATAGAAAGTTTTCCATAAAAATCTTCTATGAAATTATCTTCTCTTTTATTTTTCTTATCATCCCCTTCAAATATAAAGATATCCTTATTAGTATCTTTCTTTTTTTCTTCAAAATATATATATCCATTAAATTCTGCAGATTGGATTTCAAATTGGTCATTTATATTTTTTTCAATCTCAGAATCATCTAAATCCTCTTTATCAAAATTTTTGGGTTTTTCTTCTTCAATCATTTGATCAAAGAGTTCATTATATTGTTCAAATCTTTCAAACAAAAAGTATTTTTTAAAAAGCACATCCAAATCTTTTATAATCTCAGGACTTTTGTAAGTATTTATTGAAAAAAGCTCTTTATAAAAATCTCTTACAATTTTTCCCTCTTTTATAGTCCTACCAAATACTTTTTCATAGTAGGCTTTTTCAATCTGTTCAAATACATTTTCAGTTTCTTTTTTATATCTATATTTATTGAGGATAAAATTAGCATAAGATTTTCTCAAATCTTCTATCACTAAATTTCTTTCTTTAAGCTTTCTAAAAGCTAAGTCATCTAATAAAAGTAGGCTAATATTTTTAAATTCTTCAAAAAATGGATTATCCTTTTTAAGATAAGAGAAAAAGGATGAAAATAGGTCAAGTCTAAAATTTTTAAATTTGAAACCTTCTATTATATTTTTATAATTTTCATCCATTGGATAGTAATTTTTTGGAAAGATTGAATAATCACCAGCATAATCCCAAATAACGTTCATAGCCCTTAATTTTTCAAAAGTATCAGTCATTAAAGACGCTCTCATATATATTTTTTGGTAGTTTATTATCAATTGTATCTCTTACAATTTCTCTTTCAAATTCATCAAATGACTTGTTGATAAGCCCCATCTCTATGGCATCATAAGGGTTAAGACCAATTCTCATTGTTTCTATTGCTGAAATAAGGCCTCTTAAATCTACAGACTTAGTAGAAATTTCAGAATTTTCGCTTTTTTCTTGTAGAGATTCAAATATATCTATAAAAGTATTAAGGTATTTTTCTTTAAGTTTTGGGAATTTGTCTAATAGTAGAGATTTTAAATTCTCCCTAGTAATATTAGGCATATTTATTACCATAAATCTTGAAGCAAGAGCTTCATTTATCTCGCGTGTTCCAACATAACCATAGTTCATTGTTGCAATAAACCTTGTCTTGTCATGAAGTTGAATCTTATCATAACCAGGAATATCTATAATTCTCCTGTGATCAAGTGTTGCATGAAGAACCGATATAGCTTCATTTTTTGCCATATTTATCTCATCTAAGACTCCAAAGCCGCCTTTCATTGCACATTCATATACTGGTCCTTTTCTAAACACTACTTTTCCATCTTTAAATGTATCAGCACCAATAAGAGAATTATAATCGGTATTTACATGAAAGGAAATATCCCGTGAAGGTCTGTTAAAAATATAGGAAAGATTTTGGGCAAGGATATTTTTACCTGTTGCTTTTGGACCTGATAAAAGAATATTTTCACCAGATAAGATTGCAGTTATTGCCTTATTTAATATATTTTTACCATAATATTTAAATTCAGGTTTTCTTATCCTTTCTTGATCTTTATCCTCTATATCATTGCTATCTCTAAAATCCATAATTTTTTCTATTAATTTATCATCTATATTTAATTCTTTTAAATAATTTATCATATTTCACCTCAAGTGCTATTATACAACAAAAATTCAACATGGCTATTGACAAAGTCCATTTTAGGACTATAGTAATATATATGATTATAGAAAGGATATAGATGGAAAATCAAAAATCACTTTATATTTTTAAGTTGTTTTCTCTAATTAGGAAAGTGCAGGGATTAAAAAGCCAAAGCTTCAAAGATATGAATGCTAATGGCATAAAGACTGCTATTTTTTTAACCCTAATTTATGAGAAAGGTGTAAGCCAATCTATGATTGTAGAAAAAATGGCTGTTGCCAAACAAACTATAAATAATATAATTATGGAATTATGTGAAAAAGAATATGTAAAAACAGTCACTGATGAAAGTGACAAGAGACTTAAAATTTTAGTTTTGACAGAAAAAGGAAAACAATATGCCAGAAATTATCTTAATCCACTTATCGAATTTAATGCAAAACTTTATGATAGGTTGGGGGAAGAAAAGATAAAGAAGATGGCAGATGACTTTTCTGAACTTGCTGAAATTTTAATGGAAGTAAATAGGGAGGTAATTTGAATAGTTTAAAGGAATTTTTTGTCAATTTCAAATATTTGATGCCTGCTGTTGGAGAGTATAAGAAAAATGCCAAGATCTCTATGGTTGCAACAACAATAGAGACAATTCTAGAGCTTATTGTACCTACCATAATGGCATTTATAATTGATATGGCAGTAAGTAAGTCGGATATAAAGATGACATTTATCTTAGGTGCAGTTATGATTTTAGTTTCACTATTTTGTATGTATGCAGGTATGGTTGCTACAAAACATGCTTCTGCAACATCTTCAGGGTTTGGTGCAAACCTAAGAAAGCTCGCATTTGGTAAAATCCAAGAATATGGTTTTGAGGATTTAGAAGAGTTCCAAACTTCATCTTTAATAACAAGGCTTACAAGTGATATACAACAAATTATATTTTCAGTATTTTTAGGAACAAGATTTATAATTAAGACTGTAGTTACAGGTATCGTTGCAGTAATTTTATCTGTAAATGTATCAGCTAAGCTATCATTATTATTCTTAGTTACCATGCCACTTTTAGTAATAGCCATATTTTTCACTATGTCGAAGGCTATACCTGGATTTAAACAATTTAGAAAAGAATTTGATAAGCTAAACCTTATTGTTCAAGAATCTTTAGCAAATATAAGAGTGGTAAAGTCATTTGTTAGAGATGATTTTGAGATTAAAAAACTTGCAAAACAAAACTTTACCATGTATAAGCTAATAGACAAGGCAAGTGGTGCAATGAGTTATGTTGGTCCAATTGCAAATATAATAATGTTTGGAACAATGGCATCTCTTGTGTGGTTTGGTGGTAATGAAATTATTAGTGGCAAAATCCAAGTAGGAGAGTTAATGAGTTTTATTATGTATGCTATGATGCTTTTAGCTGCCTTTATAGGAATCTCTATGGTTTTAATGCAAATGATGGCATCAAGTCCAGGAGTTGTCCGTGTAGCAGAGGTAATAGAACATGAGCCATATATGAAAAATCACGAAAAAATTGATGGACTTGAAGTTGAAAACGGCTCAATTGATTTTTCTAATGTATCATTTAAATATAAAGAAGATTCTGACAATTATGCCTTAGAAAATATAAATCTCCATATAAAAGAGGGAGAGTCCATAGGTATTTTAGGACCAACTGGTTCTGCAAAATCAAGTCTTGTCCAACTTATACCGAGACTTTATGATGTTAGTGAAGGGGTTGTTAAAGTTGGTGGAGTTAATGTTAAAAATTACGATATCAAAAAGCTTAGGAATGATGTAAATATAGTTTTACAAAAAAACACCCTATTCTCAGGAACGATTGAAGATAACATTAGGTGGGGCGATACTGAAGCTAGTTTTGAAGAAGTAGAAAAGGTTGCTAGAATTGCTTGCGCCCATGACTTTATAAAAGAAAGAGCTGATGGATATCAGTCAGTTTTAGGTCAAGGTGGAACAGGTGTTTCGGGTGGACAAAAACAAAGAATTTGTATAGCACGTGGACTTTTAAAAAAGCCAAAAGTTTTAATCTTAGATAACTCTACAAGTGCAGTAGACACAAAGACTGAAAGTCAAATAGTTGAAGGAATAAATTCTTATTCTGATAAACTTACAAAAATCATAATCTCTCAAAGAGTATCTTCATTTAGACACTGTGACAGGATTATGGTTATGAGAGAAGGTAGAATTGAGGCTATAGGTAGCCACGACGAACTTTATAAGGAAAGTGAATTTTATAGAAAAACCTACGATATGCAACAGAAGGGAAGTGATATAAATGAGTAATAAATTAAATTCCTCAAGAAATCAGAATTCTTTCAATGGTGGTATTGTAAGATTATTAAAATATCTTTTCAACTATAAGTGGCAAATGATAGTGGTAATTATATCTGTAATAATTTCTACCCTAACTCAAATTTTGGGTATGTCTTTACTTCAACCGACAATTGACGAGATGATTTTAAATTCAAATATTGATGGACTTAAGAAAAATGTTTTGATGATGGTTGGGCTATTCATAATATCTGCTATAACATCTCTTATTTTTTCAAGGTTAATGGTTAGGGTAAGTGAAAAATCTATAAAAGATATAAGAAATGAACTTTTTGAGAAAATTCAAAGTCTTGAATTAGAATTTTTCGACCAAAATACTCATGGGGAAATAATGTCAAGGTTTACAAATGATACAGATATGTTAGGTCAATCTCTATCATCATCTATCCCAAATCTTCTTCAATCACTACTTTTATTTATAGGAACTTTTGCTATAATGTTTGTTATAAACTTTAAGCTTACAATCCTTACACTTTTGACCATAGGTCTTATGCTTTTTATATTAAAAAAGATAATAACAAAATCAACAAGACTATTTTCAAGAAATCAAGTTGAACTTGGAAAGATGAATGGTTTTATAGAAGAGACTCTTTCAGGTCAGAAAGTTGTAAAAGTGTTTAACTTTGAAGAAAATTTAAAAGATAGGTTCAATAAAACGGCTGATAGAGTAAGAGAGCTTATTTGGCAAGCTAATACTATAACGGGGAAGATAATGCCTTTTCTTAAAAATGGTATCAACATATCTTATGCCATAATATGTATGGTTGGAGCTGTTTTAACAATTCTTGGACAAATGACAGTAGGCACACTTGCTACATATCTAACATATGTAAGGCAATTACAAAATCCAATTGCAACAGTAAGTCAACAAGCGAATGTTATGGCTCAAGCTATTGCAGGAGCTAATCGTATATTTGAAATACTTGATATGGAAGCTGAAAGTGATGATGGAGATATAGACCTTGTTCATGCAACTATTGATAAAGATGGAAACTTTCATGAAGAAAATACCCTTACAGGAATCTACGCTTGGAAGAGGATAGTTAATGGAGAAATAAAATATAAAAGGCTTGAAGGAAAAATTGACTTTGAGCATGTAGACTTTTCATATGATGGTAAAAATAAGATATTAAAGGATGTAACTTTTTATGCAAATCCAGGTGAAAAAATAGCCTTTGTTGGTTCAACTGGTGCTGGAAAGACAACTATAACCAATGTTATAACAAGATTTTATGACATAGATAAGGGTTCTATAAAGGTAGATGATATAGATATTTATCAAATTAAAAAATCCGCCTTAAGAAAAGCTTTTGGGATGGTACTCCAAGATGTAAGCTTGTTTACAGATACTATTTATGAAAATATAAGGTATGGTAGACTTGATGCAAACGATGATGAGATAAAGGCTGCAGCTAGGATGAGTAAAGCTGATTCATTTATTTGTAGGCTTCCTCATGGTTATGATACAAAAATCCATGGAAATGGGTCATCCTTATCGGATGGTCAAAATCAACTAGTATCCATATCTAGAGCAGCTGTAGATGAGCCATCTATGTTAATTTTAGATGAGGCTACTTCATCAATAGACTCAGCAACAGAGCTTATAGTAACAGATGCCATGGATAATCTTATGACAGGTTCTACATCAATAGTTATAGCTCATAGGCTTTCAACAATAAAAAACTCTGATGTAATAATGGTAATGGATAATGGTAGAATTATAGAAAGAGGAAACCATGATTCTTTAATGGCTAAAAAAGGCACATATTATCAATTATACACAGGAAAGCTTGAACTTGATTAAAGATAATAAAAAATACACTTGTTTTCAAAAACAAGTGTATTTTTTTATTTACTATAAGCATTTAAAATTGCTCTTTCTATTAAGTTTCTGTATGCAATAGAACCTTCTACATTTGGATGAACAAAGTCTTTTGCAAACAATTCAGGTCTTTGTTTAGCATACTTATACCAATCAACCAAATATACATTATCATTTTCCTTACAAAATTTTTCAATATCTTTATTAATTGAACTTTCCCAAGATTGACTATGTACAGTATTTACAAAAAATAATTTTTTTTGCTCAGATATTTTCTTTAAATCAACCAAATTTTGATATTCAAGTTGACCATTAGAACCAAGCGCTATTAAAACTATATCGCCAAGACCAGTGCTGTTTTTTATATTGGTCAAAATTTTAGGACCATCTATCATATCTCTTCCAACTTCACCATCAAGGTAGAGATTTGGGTTAAATTCTCTTAGATATTTATCTATATTTATTAAAACAGAATCTCCTACTGCTGTTACAGACTTACTTTTTAGGAAAGATTTTTCATAATCAGTAAAATTAAAGTCATCGTATGATTTATTTTTTATTTTTTCATTATTAAGTTTATTATCAGTACTTAAATTAGATATATCATTAGAATTTACCTTAGACTTGTTTTTATTATAGTCCTTATTTTTTTTGCTAATTTCTTTTTTGTTTTTACTTATATTCTCCTCTAATTGTTTTATATCATTATCTTTAGGATTGTCTATAAAAAATGCAGATATATTTAAAAGAGCAAGTATTATTAAACTTACAAAAAAATAGGATTTTTTATTTTTTAGCTTTTCATAAATCTGATAAGTAAGCTCAGACAATACTATTACTATAATTACTTGCAAAATATAAAAATATATGACATTGACTCTTGAGGATGCAAGAAAATATGTTATAAAGGTATTTATTACATATTGCCATATATAGATATAATAAGATCTTAGTCCTATATAATATAGAAAACTTCTAAAAAAACCAAACTTTCTTTTGTTTATTACAATAATATTTGATGTTTCAAAGGAGAACAAGGTTCCAATTAAAATAGCCTGCAAAATTGTATAAGCTGGCATTATTAGCCTATAAGTATAGATGGAATTTCCATCTACTAGAAAATAAGCTATAAAGGTAAAAAATAGAATTGGACCTATAAAATAATAGAGGGTTTCTTTTTTATCTTTTAACAAAAGACTTAAGTTTATAAATTTATCTTTAAGAAGGTATACTATAGCACCTAAGAGAAACGCATAAATTCTAGTGTCTGTTCCATAATAAACCCTTGATATATTACCTTTATCATAAGAAAAATAAATCATTAAAAGCATACTACAAAGACTTAAAAATGAGAGTATGCATAATCTTTTGTTTTTACTAAACTTTCTAATCAAATAGCTTACCAAGGTAAAAATCACTATAAATTGAATTTGCATAGATATATACCAAAAGTGAGTAAACATTGAAAAGTATCCATTTTGCTTAAAATAGGATCCTCCTACTAGTATTTGATATATATTTTGGAATGAAAGAGCACTCGGTATGCTTGATTTTATAGAATCATGAAAAACAGTTTTCGAAAAAATTAAGGAAACTAATAATGATACTATCAAAACAAAGTACAAGGCTGGCATTAAGGATTTTAATCTTTTTTTGATATATCTTATGTAATCTTTTAACTCATTTCCTCTCAAACTTTCCAACTTAAGCATTATTAAAAATCCACTCAATACAAAAAAGCTATTCACTGCAATAAAACCGCCACTTAGTGAATGAACTCTGGTGTGGAAAATTGAAATTGCAATAATAAAAATAGCTCTTAGAAAAGTGAATGAATCAATATATTTAATTTTATTCATTATTTCCCCCATGTGTATCATTATAATATTTAGTTAGATAAATAGCAAGAATAGAAAGATATTGTAATACTTGTAACAAATTAGAATCAAATATTCAGTTTAAGTATAAATAATCAAAAAAACAAAAGTATATTCTAGAATATATTATAAAAATTCATTGAATACAAGCTGTATATATTTAAATATTGAAACAAGAAGATAATATAAGCTATAAAATCCTAAAAATTAATGATTTATAGGAAAATATAAAAAAGATTTGACAGATATTCAAAATTATGCAATAATTATTATTATAAATTTTTATTTGTATTTATACTTATTAAAAGGATAAATATTATGGAGGAAGAAAAAATGGGAAAATCAAAAAAATTAATGGCATTGGCATTTGCATCGATATTTGCACTTGCGGGATGTTCAAGTGGATCAAATGATTCTAAAAGTACTAGTGGAGATTCAGATACTATAAAAATAGGGGCAATTATTCCTCAAACAGGACCCGTTTCTAATTATGGTAACTCATCAGAAAAGGGAGCTTTAATAGCGATAGACGAGATAAATGAAGCAGGGGGTATCAATGGTAAGAAAATAGAATGGAAATCTTACGATGATAAGGGAGAGATTACCGATGCGACTTCGGCTTATAATAAGCTAAAAGGTGATGGAGTTTCTGTAATAGTTGGAGCAATAACATCTAAACCAGCTCTTGCTGTTGCAGAAATTGCTAAAAAAGATGGTATACCAATGATTACACCAACAGGTACACAAGAAGATATAACTAAGGATAAGAAAAACATCTTTAGGACATGTTTTACAGATCCTTACCAAGGAAGACTTCTTGCAAAGTTTGCTTCAGAAAATCAAAAAGCTAAAAAGGTAGCTATTCTTAGAAATACATCATCAGATTATTCAAATGGGATAGCAGATGAGTTTAAAAAAGAGGCTGAGAAGCTTAATCTTGAAATTGTAGCAGATGAGTCTTATGGAGAAAATGATACAGACTTTAAGGCTCAACTTACAAAAATTGCAAGTGCAAAACCTGAAGTATTGTTGGTTCCTGATTACTATGAAAAGATTGCTCTTTTAGCACCTCAAGCAAGAGAAGCTGGTATTGATGCTAAATTTATAGGTGGCGATGGTTGGGATGGAGTTATAAGTGTTATGGATAAGTCTCAACTAAACTTAGTTGAAGGTTCATGTTTTTCAAACCACTTTGCCTTAGATAGTGAAGATGAAAGAACAAAAAAATTTGTTAGTAAATATAAAGAAAAAAACAACGAAGATCCATCATCATTCTCAGCACTTTCTTATGATACAATTTACTTAGTAAAACAAGCTATAGAAGAAGCACAATCTATCGAAAGTGACAAAGTTGTAGAAAAGCTTAAAAATATTGAATTTGATGGTATAACAGGTAAGTTCAAATTTGACGAAAATAATAACCCAATCAAATCAGCATCTATGATGGAAATAAAGGATGGGACTTATAAATTTAACTCAACAGTTAGCCCTGATGAAAACTAAATTTTGATAGGCTGTTGCATTTTTTGCAACAGCCCTTAATTTTAAGGAGAAAGTATGAATTTTTTAACCCAGTTATTTAATGGTCTACAATTAGGATCTATATATGCTCTTATAGCTTTAGGTTACACTATGGTTTACGGCGTTGCAAAGCTTATAAACTTCGCCCATGGGGATATCATAATGGTTGGAGCCTATACAATTTTTTTTGTAGTACAGACAAAATTATTTCAAAGTGGACTTCCACTTTATCTTTCAATAATTCCAGCGATTGTTGCATGTACATTATTGGGAGTTGTGATTGAAAGAATAGCTTATAAACCTTTGAGAAACTCATCTTCTATATCCATATTAATAACAGCTATAGGAGTTTCTTTATTTTTGGAGAATTTATTTGTAAAGTTCTTTACAGCCAATGCAAGACCTGTGGCATCACTTTTTAGCAAAGAAAGTATAAATTTACTTGGTATAAGATTATCATTTCAAACTGTATTTACTATAATAATTACAATAATATTAACTACTATATTGCAATTATTTGTATCAAAAACAAGTCTTGGTAAGAGTATGTTAGCTGTAAGTGAAGACTATAAGGCATCAAGTCTTGTAGGTATAAATGTAGATAACACTATGACAATGACCTTTGCAATAGGTTCAGCTCTTGCAGGTGTTGCAAGTCTTCTTTATGTAGCAAGTTATCCACAAATAACTCCTTTTATGGGATCAATGCTAGGAATTAAAGCTTTTACAGCCGCAGTAGTAGGAGGGATTGGTTCAATTCCTGGAGCGGTTATAGGTGGTTTTATATTAGGAATGATAGAAGTAATGACAAGAGCTTATCTATCAAGCTCCTATGCAGATGCTATTGTTTTTATGGTATTAATTGTAGTTCTTATAGTAAAACCAACAGGTATACTAGGATCTATGGAGAAAGAGAAGGTTTAATATGGATAAAAATAAGAAAATTTCGTATATAGCAACAACTCTTTTAATTTTACTTACATTTGTAATAATACAAGCTTTAATTATAGGAGGAGTTATAGACTCATATTGGCAAGCTATATTATTTTTCCTTTGTATAAATATAATACTTTCCATATCATTAAATATAACAGTGGGAAATCTTGGACAAATTACCCTTGGTCATGCAGGATTTATGTCAATAGGAGCCTATACAGCAGGTATATTTTTAAAAACTGAATTAGTAGGAGGAGTCGGTGGTTTTATAATATCGCTTCTTCTTGCAGGCCTTGTAGCCTTTTTATTCTCGCTTATAATTGGTATACCAGTATTAAGATTAAATGGTGATTATCTTGCCATAGTAACTCTCGCCTTTGGTGAAATAATAAGGGTTCTTGCAGAAAATTTAACTATAACTGGTGGTGCCCAAGGTATGACAGGAATTCCTACAATCGATAGCTTCGCCTTAGTATTTTTTGTAACAGTACTTTCTGTAGTTTTTATGTACTCTATAATGACATCTAGGTTTGGGAGGTCAGTATTAGCAATAAAAGATAACGAACTTGCAGCCGAAAGTTCTGGAGTTAATACTACAAGATATAAGACTTTTGCCTTTACTTTATCAGCACTTTTTGCGGGTGTTGCCGGAGCTATATATGCCCAAACTACTGGAGTTATAGCAGCTGGTGTATTTAATTATAATAAGAGCTTTGATATCTTAGTAATGGTAGTTTTGGGTGGTATGGGTTCTTTTACAGGCTCTATAATATCAACTATTGTACTTACTATAGTTCCAGAAATTCTAAGAGCCTTTGCTGATTGGAGAATGATAATTTACTCAGTAATACTTGTTTTAGTAATGATATTTAGACCACAAGGATTGATGGGAAGAGAAGAGTTTTCTATATCAAGGCTATTAGCTAAGATAAAAAGAAAAAAAGCTTTAAAGAAGGAGAAAGATGATGGAAAATAGAAAATCAATATTAAAGTGTGATAATATATCTATCTCTTTTGGAGGACTTAAAGCAGTAAATGGTTTTAACCTTGATGTAAAAGAAGGAGACCTTATAGGATTAATAGGACCAAATGGTGCAGGTAAGACCACAGTGTTTAATATGCTAAGTGGTGTTTATAGTCCTACCGAAGGGTCGATATTTTTAGATGGTGAAAGTGTGGGGGGACTTGGTGTATATAAGGTATCCCAAAAAGGAGTTTCTAGAACCTTTCAAAATATAAGGTTGTTTGATTATCTTTCAGTAATAGATAATGTAAAGCTTGCTATGAACCAAGATATGAGATATAACGTTATATCAGGTATGCTAAGACTTAAATCTTACTGGCAAGAAGAAAGAGAGGCTACAAAAAGAGCACTTGAGATCTTAAAAATCCTAGATTTACAATCCTATGCCAACGATAGTGCAGGCAATCTCCCATATGGAGCTCAAAGAAAGCTTGAAATAGCAAGGGCTATTGCAACAAATCCTAAACTTTTGCTCTTAGATGAACCAGCTGCAGGTATGAATGCTATAGAAACTGAAGCTTTAATGGATACTATAAGAATGATAAGAGATAAGTATAAACTTGCTATAGTTTTAATCGAACATGATATGAAACTTGTATTAGGAATATGTGAAAGATTACTGGTGTTAAATCATGGAATAGTAATCGCAGAAGGTAATCCTAGGGAAGTTGTTAAAAAAGAGGAAGTAGTAAGTGCCTATCTTGGTTCAGGGTATGGAGGAGATAATGCTTAAAGTAGAAAATTTAAATGTATATTATGGAAATATCCATGCTATAAAAGATGTATCTTTAAAGGTTAATAATGCAGAGGTTGTATCACTTATAGGTGCTAATGGTGCAGGAAAGACAACAACACTTCAAGCTATTTCTTCCCTATTAGATAAAAGAAGTGGAAAAGTAATTTTTGAAAATTCTGACATAACAAATGCCAAGGCTTATAAGGTTACAAGACTTGGTATAGCCCAAGTTCCTGAAGGAAGAAGGGTATTTTCAAATCTTTCTGTCCTTGATAATATAAATTTAGGCTCTGTTGCAACAAAAATATCAGATAAAGAAAAAAATGAAAAGATAGAGAGAATATATGAACTTTTTCCTGTTTTGGAGGATAGAAAAAATCAAAAAGCAGGTACCTTATCAGGAGGTGAGCAACAAATGCTTGCCATGGCGAGAGCTATAATGACAAATCCTAAACTTTTATTGTTAGATGAGCCTTCTATGGGTCTTTCACCCCTATACGTTGAAAAAATATTTGAAACTATAAAGATTTTAAAAGAAGAAGGCTCTACAATATTATTAGTTGAGCAAAATGCTAACCTTGCTCTCGACATATCAGACAGGGCCTATGTACTTGAAACTGGTAGGATAGTAAAAGAAGATAAGGCAGAAAACTTAAAAAACGACCCAAGCGTTAGAAGTGCATATTTGGGAATATAATTATAGGAGTCTTATTTTAGACTCTTATATTTTTTTCTTTAATTTAAACAAAATATCTTGATAATTCAAACAGAATAATTACACAATTATATAATAAACTTTACAAACTTGTTTTATAGTAATGATAGATAAGAAATAGGAGGTTATTTATGAAAAAAAATAAGTTAATCTTAGCTTTAATTATTGCTAGTACAAGTAGTATAGTTCTACCAACTTCAAATGTCCAAGCAGCTAATATTACAGATGTAGAAGGTCAAGAAACTAAAGAAGTTGTAGAAAAAAATATAGCTGATATTCCAAAAGATGATGAAGTTACATATCCAAAAAATGAAAAAGATACAAGAGAATCCGATGGAACAAATAAATTCAATAGGGCTACTGAAACTGAAAGGGAAACTTTTGGTGAAGATAAGAATGTAGTAAATATTGATAAAAATGTTAAGGCTAAACTAGATGAAACTAAGGGAGAATATGGTAAAAAGAATGGTGAATATGCTAATAATAAGCTTAAAGCCATAGATACTCCTGTTAAAAACGTAGTTATAAATCCAGGTGAAAATGAAAATAAAGTTGCAGTAACTTGGTTTGGCAAGTCAGAGGTAAGGGATAGTTCAAGACTTTACTTTAATGGAAAAGAATATAAACCTGAAAGGGCAAGAAAGACAGGTGACTCTAATGGTTACTCTACTTATACAGTTCTTTTAGATATAAAACCAGGTGAAAATTATGAATATTATATAAGAAATGATAATTATAAAACTGAAAAGAAAACACTAAAAACTAAAGCTTTAGGAAATGATAATGAATTCTCCATGGTTTTAATTGGAGATCCACAAATAGGTTCTGGTGATAGTGTATGGGATTCTAAAGGACTTAATAAAAATACCCAAGCTAAGGTAGATCAAGATAAAATCGACTTTGCTAAGACAATAGAGATTGCAAGAAAGCTTGACCCACACTTTTTTTTATCAATGGGTGATAATGTTGAGATTGCAGGATATGAAGGAGAATATGATTACTTCTTTGATAATGACCTATTTAGAGAAAAAATATTCTCATCAGTAGTTGGAAATCATGAAACTTACATTGATAAGAATGATACAAGCTTACAAAATACTGTATTTTCTGATCATTTTTATCTTCCAAATGAATCAGAACTTGGATCAATTTCATATGAAAATGAAGATGGAACAAGAACATACATACCTGGAGATTATTGGTATAGCTATGGAGATACTCTTTTCTTAAATATAAATTCAAATGAAAGAGATTCAAATATCCATTCTAAATTTATTGAAAAAGCAATAAAAAATGCCGAAGAAAAAAGAGGTCTAAACTTCTCGTGGAAAGTTGTATCCTTCCATCATGCTCCATACTCCACAGCAACCCACACCTCAGATGATGACATACTTCAAAGAAGAAGTGAGCTAGTAAAAATATTTAATAATAACAATATAGATCTAGTATTGAATGGACATGATCATATTTATGTAAGAAGTGGTCATATGCTTGCAGGTGAACAGGCCCTAGATTTTGAAAAAGCTTATGGAACACACAAAAATGATCCTAATGCAGGTATTAAAGATAACTTCACAAAAACGTATAATAACTATATCTATGATAATGGTAAAGTAGTGGTTGATGGAATAAGTTTAGATTATGGTTCTAATGAAGTTACAGATCCTAGGGGAACACTGTTTTTAACAATGTCTGCATCAGCAGGAGCAAAATTTTACAATCCTATTGGAGAAGATCAATGGTTTGTTCAAAGATCTTTAGATGATAGAAGTCAATTATTCTCAAAACTTACTTTCTCTAAAAACCAGTTTAGACTTCTAACAATGGATACTGATGGTAATATAGTAGATTCATACACAATAAATAAAACTGACGAACATATTAAAAATCCTAATAATAAAGAAAAAACTAACTTTAGCAAGCTTGAAGCATATATAAGAAAAATTCAAGGAAAAAAGCTTTTACTTGATAAGGAGAATATAAGAGCATATAACTATGCAATTGAAAATGCAATCAAGGTATTAAATGATAAGAATGCAAGTCAAGAAGAAGTTGATAGTGCAATAGAAGTTCTTAACACAAGATTATCAGGTGTAGAATTTCTAAGAGAAGATAATAAAAATACAGACAATAAAGACTCAAAAGTGGATAAGAATGTAAAAGATTCTAAAGATAAATATTGCCAAAAAGATAAGGAAGTATCTATAAAAAAAGAAATAAAAGCTCAAAAGACAAAAGTAGAGAACTTTAAAAAAGACTCAGACTTTGAAAATAAAAATTTCATTAAATCTTCTAATGTAAAAACAGGTGTCACATCCCTATCTTCAATCTTAGGATTAATTTCAATATCAATACTTGGCTTATCTAAAAGTAAAAGAAAATAACATTTAAGTAAGAAGACCTCTAGCAGGTCTTTCTTTACTTGTTTTTTTATTTCTTTTTCTGTAAACTAGATATAGTTTAGAAAGGATATGAAATGAGACTAAGGTTTAAAGAAAACGCCATTCCAGAAATGAAAGAAAATCCACAAATATTTTTTGGTGGAGAAGATAAAAAGGGAAAGTGGCACGAAGAATTTAATAATAAAGAAGAAATTCATTTAGAAATTGGGGCAGGACGTGGTGATTTTATAAGTCAAATTGCGTTTAATAATAAAAATACCAACTTTATAGCCCTTGAAGTAAATACTAATGCCTTTGTAGTAGCAAGTAGAAAGATTAAAGAAAATGAGCTTAGAAATGTAAGAGGACTTATAGCAGATGCAGAAGACCTTGAAAAAATTTTTGAAAAAAATGAGATAGATAAGATATACCTTAATTTTTCAACCCCATGGCCTAAAACCCGACATCACAAAAGAAGACTAAGTCATAAAAGATTTTTAGATAGGTATAAAAATATAGTGAAAGACAAGGCTGTAATTGAGCTTAAGACTGATAATGAAGATTTTTTTCTTGCATCAATTAAATACTTTGAAGATTTTAGTATGACAATTTTAGAAGTTGATAGAGATTTAAGTGAGGAAAAAAGCATTTATATTAGTGAATATGAAAGAAAATTTAGAGATAAAGACATGCCTATTTTTTATGTGAAGGCAAGGTTCAATCTATGAATATAACTATAGTAAGCGTAGGCAAAATAAAAGAAAAATATTTTAAGGATGCTATAGATGAATACAAAAAAAGGCTAAGTCCCTTTACTAAGCTTAAAATCACAGAAGTTTCAGACGAAAAAGCTCCAGAAAATTTATCAGAAGCTGAGATTGAAATCGTTAAAGATAAAGAAGGAGAAAGAATATTAAAAAAGATAAATGATACTGACTTTGTCATAAGTCTTGAGATAGAAGGCAAAAGTATTTCGAGTGAGAAATTTTCTAATATGATAAAAGATGAGATGAACTTTGGTGGAGGTCGAGAACTAATTTTTGTGATAGGTGGTTCTAATGGTCTTTCTAAAAAGATAAGTGATAGGGCAAATTATAAATTGTCTTTTTCAAAAATGACCTTACCTCATAAACTTATGAGACTTGTTTTAATTGAGCAGATTTATAGGGCATTTAAAATAATAAACAATCAACCTTATCACAAATAAAACTAAACAAGCTATTGTAGTATGAAAAATTCATATTACAATAGCTTATTTTTATTCTTCTATAATTTCAATTGAAAAACCTTGTGGATCTTTAATAAAGTAAAACTTTGCTGATCCATCAGATAAGCTGCCTATTTTTTGGCTTACAATACCCATTTTTTTGTGTTTCTCGTAGGCTTTTTTAAAGTTTTTTACTCCAAAGGCCATATGTCCATAATATGAACCATGTTTATACTTACGTCCATCATGATTATAAGTTAATTCTAGCTCATATTTCTCATCTTCACTCGCCATATAAATTAGTGAAAATTCATCATCATCAAAATCCTTTCTACTTGTTATATGCATATTTAACGCATCTTCGTAGAATTTTATACTTTCTTTATCGTTATCTGTGTATATACATGTGTGTAAAGCTTTAAATTTCATATTACCTCCTAAGTATTATTACTATACCCAAATATAAAGGAAATTATAAGTTATCTAATTAAAATGAATATTTATATAGGTATTGCTATACTTTATTTAATTTTTAAAGTATAAATTAGCAAATAAAACGAATGAGAAATTCTTAAATTAATGGCTAGCTTTAATATACTTATCTTTTGCCAAAACAAACGGAAGTGGTATAATTAAAAATATATCAAGCAAAATTTTATATAATAGTATTACAAAAAAATAAAAACTCTTAAAAAATATTTGACAAGATTGCAAATAAAGCTTATACTATTAAAGTAATGTTTAGCCCAGATAGCTCAGTCGGTAGAGCAGGGGACTGAAAATCCCCGTGTCGGTGGTTCGATTCCGCCTCTGGGCACCAGTATATGCGGAAGTGGCTCAGTGGTAGAGTATCGCCTTGCCAAGGCGAGGGTCGCGGGTTCGAATCCCGTCTTCCGCTCCATAAGGCGCCATAGCCAAGTGGTAAGGCAGAGGTCTGCAACACCTTTATCCCCAGTTCAAATCTGGGTGGCGCCTCCACACAACAAGTCCTCGAAGAGGGCTTTTTTTGTATCTAAAATGAAAGGATATATATGTTAATTATTAGCCATAAGTCAAGAAAAGAATTTACAGATTATTTAGATTTTAAAAAAATCCCATATATAAAAACTATAGACAATCCTAATCTTGATGAAAGAATAGCAGATCATCCAGACCTGTCTTTGTGTAAGGTAGATGAAAATACTATTATTATAGATGCTAGTGTAAGCTCGTACTATAAGGATAAACTTCCTCATATTAGAATTATCAAAGGAGAAAAAGTGTCATATAAATATCCTAATGACTCTATATATAATGTAGTTTCCTTTAAAGAATTCTACATTCACAATAATTTTACTGAAAAAAATATAAGAAAATATTTTAAAAATAAAGACCACTTGTTTGTAAAACAAGGATACACTAGATGTTCTACAATTGTTTTAAATGACTCATTACTTACATCTGATTTAGGTATATATAAAAGACTTAAAGATAAGCTAAAAATTTATCTTTTAAATGAAGAAGAAATTGAGCTTGATGGATTTTCTAAAGGTTTTTTGGGAGGATGTTTTGGGCTTGTAGATGAAAAAATTGCCTTATTTAATGGAAATATAGAAAGATTGTCCTCATATGATATAATTAAAAGTATAATAGTTAAAGAAAAATTAGATTTATTATATCCAGACAGTAATTTATTAGATACTGGGTCATTAATTTGGATTTAGTAAGGAAGGAAATATGAATATAGTAAAACCACAAACAATAGCAGGAGTTATGGAACTTTTGCCAGAAGATCAAATAGTATTTGATAAAATCAAAAATACAATAGAAAAAACTTTTTTATCTTATCAATTTTTGCCAATTGATACACCAGCAATAGAAAAAAATGATATTTTATTTGCCAAGGGTGGTGGAGAAACTGAAAAACAAATATTTGCCATAGATTCATCAAAAAAAGATATGTCTTTAAGATTTGATCTTACAGTTCCTCTTGCAAGATACGTAGCAGAACACTTTTCTGAATTAAATTTTCCATTTAAAAGATATCAAATAGCAAAAGTTTATAGGGGTGAAAGAAATCAAAAGGGAAGATATAAGGAATTTTACCAATGTGACATAGATATAATTGGAAATAATTCTTTATCTATCCACAATGATGCTCTTATACCTAAGGTTATTTATGATATATTTCAAAAACTTAATTTTGATGGGATAACTTTTCATATAAACAATAGAAAATTATTGAATGGATTTTTTGAATCTCTTGATATAGAAGAAAAGGAAGAAGTTTTAAGGACAATTGATAAAAAAGCTAAGATTGGTGATGAAAAAACAAAAGAACTTTTAGATGAAATTGTTGGAAGTGAAAAAAGTGAAGAGATTTTAAAGCTTATTAACACAGATAAAGGCAATGAAGCAACTTTATCCTACCTTGAAAACTTAGATTTGAATGAAAATTATAAAAAGGGTTTGAAAGAGCTAAAGGAAGTATATAAGTATATGCTTAAATTTGGGATTGATGATAAGTCAATTCTTATAGACTTATCTATTACAAGAGGGCTTGATTATTATACATCTACAGTTTATGAGACATTTTTAGATGGATATGAATCAATAGGCTCAGTTTGCTCTGGTGGAAGATATGAAAATTTAGCTGAAAACTTTTCAAAACAAGCCCTTCCTGGAGTAGGATTATCAATAGGTCTTACTAGATTATTCTACCAATTTCAAGAACTTGGGCTTATTGAAAAATACAGGGAGAATTTTACAGATTCTCTTATTATACCAATGGATGAAAGCCTAAATTTCTATGCAATAGATATAGCAAATAAGTTAAAAGATGAAGGGTTTAAGATTGATATTTATCTTGAAGATGGCAAGTTTAAAAAGAAGATGAATTATGCAGATAAGATAAATGTCAAGAAAGTAATAATAATTGGTCAAGAAGAATATGAAAAGAAACTAGTTTCTATTAAAAATATGGAAAATGGTGAGCAAGTAAGTGTCGATATTAATAAAATATCAGAATATTTAAAATAGAGGAGTATTATGACCTATAAGATAATTACCGACAATTCAAGTGATATGAATGTTGAATTTTTCAAAAATTCTAATATTGTAACCATTCCTATGCAATCTAGTATGGGGGATAAGATTTATGAAATAACAGGAGATAAAATTGATCTTTTAAATAGTTTTTATGAGCATATGATAGAAGGAAATAGTGTTTCTACAAGTCAGGTCAATTTAAAGGCTTTTGAGAGTTGTTTTGAGGATATTCTAAAAGATGGGAAAGATGTTCTATATTTAGGTATATCTGATAAGCTATCTGGAACTTTTCAAAATGCACAAACAGCAAAAGAAAATTTAAAAGATAAGTATAAAGATAGAAGAATTGAAATCTGTAATCCTCGTCAAGCATCAACTGGCGGAGGTCTTATGATGGAAATTTTAGAAAAAAAACAAAAAGATGGTCAAAGTCTTGATGAACTTTTGGAATTTATAAAAGAAAATTCTAAATTTCTTGCATCCCAATTTGGTGTGGATAGTTTAAAATACCTATATAAGGGTGGAAGAATTAGTAAAACACAAGCGGGAATAGGAGATTTCTTAAGAGTAAAACCACTTATTCATATTGATGATGAAGGTGCGTTGGCTATATTAAAGCTTGAAAGAGGAAACAAAAAAGCTATAAAGACTCTAATAAGTAATTTTAGGGATAATTGGAGAGATGATATATCTAATAAAGTTTTAATAGGTTATGCCTACTATGATGAAAATGCCAAAAAGTTAAAAGAACTTTTAGAACAAGAATTTCCAAATGCAGAAATTAAGCTTGCACCAATAGGTTCTCTTATAGGAAGTCATGTGGGTCCAGGTATGTATTCAATTTCATATTTTGCTAAAAAAAGATAGGAGATTCATGTTAAAAGATAAGAAAAATGCCATAATTTTTTCCTTGATTGCAATGTTATTGTGGGGAAGTGCAATTCCTTTAATAAAATCAACATATATTGAGCTTGGTGTAGAAAGTTTTGATACCTTTTCTAAAGTATATATAGCTGGAATAAGGTTTTTTATGGCGGGTATACTTGCCTTTTTATACGCAATTATATTAGGAAAAGAAAAAATATCTTTATCGAGAATAAATTTAAAGTTTGTTATTATACTTGCACTTTTTCAAACAAGCCTTCAATATTTTTTCTATTATATAGGACTTTCTAATACTACAGGTGTTAAGTCATCTATAATCCAAGCATCAAATTCATTTATGATTGTCTTGATATCACTTGTACTTGTGCCTGAAGATAAGTTATCTATAAATACAATTTTTGCCTTGATTATAGGAACATTGGGTATAGTTTTAGTAAATTCGAATAAGGGATTTGGTGGTGGATTCAAGATGACAGGTGAAGGTTTTATTTTTACATCAACGCTTATAAATGCTATATGTTCAGTTTTAATAAGAAAATATTCAAAAGGTCAAAGTCCATACCTATTAAATGGCTTCGCTCTACTTATAGGCTCCTTGCCTTTGTTAATATTTGGTAAAATTCTACAAGTTAATGAACTCTATTTTACTCCTAAGGCTCTTATTATGTTATTATATGGTGCTTTTATAACGGCTACTTCATTTACTATATGGACAATAGTGCTACAAAACCATTCAGCGAATAAGTTTGGAGTATTTAAATTATTTATACCAATCTTTGGTTCAATCTTATCCGTTATAGTATTGGGTGAATCATTTACAATAAGACTATTTTTTGGACTGATTTTAGTACTTTTAGGTTCATTAGTATTAATAAAAGGAAAAACTAAGAAAAAAGTTATTGAATAATTAACTGACCCCATAAATTGTTTTTTGATATGTAATCTTTTTATTGGATAGACCTAGTAAAAGGACCATATATAATTAGATACAATTTATGGGGTTATTTTATTGATTCTTATTAGATTTTTTTATTATTGGTCTTTTTAAATTGTTTGAAAGCTCATAAATAGGTCTTATTAATTCAAAATTTTTTTTATCCTTATATCTTACAATCTTCATTAAGTCGAGTGCCCAATTTATAAGATATTTTGATAGGTAGAAAGCATATATATCATTTGCAAGTATAGATCGTCTACCATTTATAACTATATCGTTTCTAATTTCTTTAAAGTAGTCTATAAGTACCCTTCTATTGTATTTATTAAATAGAACTTCAATTAATGCTATAAGGGATACTATATATTTATCTTCTATATAATTTATGGTAAAAACTATAGTATTATCAAAATTTAATACTATATCTTCATTTTTTTCATGTCCTTTATAAAATTCAAAATATTTATCCCTATCAAATCCTTCAAAAAAATTAGGATAAAGTCCATAGGTGAAATTTGAATGCTTAAGATATTCTTTAAAAAAAGAAAGGTCATTTGAATTATCAAATATAGTTATGAAAATTGGAGAAAGAATTACTAAAAGTCTTAAAATTTCATCATCTTTATCATTTTCTATAAGAAGTTTTATTCTATCAGATTCATTTGATTCACCAAATTTATAATAAGAAAGTTTTTTTAAATTTTTCCTTATTTCAAATGAATTCTTACCTTCATAAAAAAAAGCTTTCCCATCCTTAAATATTATTACTTTCATTGTCTAATATTTTCGAATTTTGCCCTAGTTACTTTTGCCAAATCTTTTGGATTAAGAACTATGGAAACACCAACTTTTCCACCTGATACAATCATTTTATCAAGCTCTTTTGCACTATCATCAATAAAGACAGGAAAGTCTTTTTTCATAGCAAGAGGACTTGTTTCTCCTCTTTGGTAGCCTACAGTTGACTTTAACTTCTTGGTTGGAAGGATTGATATGGATTTAACCCCAGCGATTTTAGCAGCCTTTTTCATATCAATTGAGTCATAACTTCTTACAAGATATATTATTACATCTCCATCCTTAGAAATACAGGCTATAGTTTTAAACATAATATCAAGGTCTTCATGAGCTTTTTCACCTGCATCCACAGCAGAGATAAATTCTCCATCTAAGTCGTATTCTATCTCTTCATATTCTATATTATTATTTTCTAATATTCTCATCGCATTTGTTTTAGTATTTGCCATAATTAACTCCTCATAATTTTATATTACTCTAATAATCCAAAAAATCATTTTTTATGATTCTAAATGGGTATAGATTAATTATAAGAAACTAGGAGATTATAAATGATTGAAAAAATTATAATAACATATATCTATCATTCATGTTATACTATAGAGGTAGGAGACTATTTTATTATATTTGACTATTATAAAGGAGTTTTAAATATACCAGAAGATAAAAAGGTTATCTTTGTAGCAAGTCATGGACATTCTGACCACTATACATCTGAAATACTTAAAATACCTAATATGGAAAAATATACCTATATTCTTTCAGAAGACATTGCTTACTTAGAAAGTGAAGACAATATTATATATATAAAGGATAGTAAGCTTGGTATAGACCAATTAAAATCACTTTATTCATCAAAAAATGTTCTTTTGATAGGAAAGGATAGGTATAAGGATATTAAGATAGGTAAGGAAAGCATTGGGATAAAAACATTTGGGTCAACCGATGTTGGAATATCCATTCTACTTTATGTAAGTGGAATATCTATATTTCATGCAGGAGATTTAAATTATTGGGCATGGAAAGATAATGATGACAAAACTGATAAGAAGGAGTATTATTCTTTTATCGAAGAAGTTGAAAAGATAAAAGAATGCTCAATAGATATAGCCTTTTTCCCAGTGGATTATAGACTTGGAGAAAATTATTACAAAGGACCAAAGATTTTTGCTAATAGTGTAAGTCCACAATTGATGTTTCCCCTTCATAGTGGAGATCATGAAACAATAAGTCAAAGATTTAAAAGAGAAGTAAAATTAGATTCTACTATTTTTAGGCCAATAATAGATAAGGGTCAAAAAATAATAGTAGATATAAAGGAATAAGAGGTAAAAATGGAAAAAATTGCAATTTTGGTCGATTCTGGATCTGATATCGACATAAAAAAAAGCGAAGAATTTGGCATTTATATGATGCCTTTTTATGTGAATTTAGATGGAAAATTTTATAAGGAACAATTTGAGCTAAGTCCAGATGATTTCTATAAGTGGATGGAAAAAAATGAAAAATTACCAAAAACTTCAATTCCATCACCTGGAGAATTAAAAGAAAAATTTGATCAGATAGTAAATGATGGATATGAAAAGTTAATTATTATAACAATTTCTAAAAACTTCACTGGTTTCTATAACTTATGTAAGCAAATGGACTATAATAAACTGGATATTAGGGTGATAGACTCAAAATCAGTGGCCTTAACTACAGGTCTTTTGGCTATATATGGTAAAAAGCTAATTGATGACTGCTTAGATATTGATGAAATTGTTGAAAAAATAGAAAAAAAGAAGCAAGAATCAAAAATATTTTTTACCTTAGATACCTTTAAATATATAATAGCTGGTGGTAGGGTGCCAAGAGCCTTTGGCAAGGTTGGAGAATTACTAAATATAAAACCTATAATCTTGTGTGACCCAAATGATGGGAAATATCATATAGTTAAAACATGTAGAGGTGAGAAAAAGGTTATAAAAGAAATGGAAAAATTAGCCAATGAATACTTGGGTAAGCTTGATAAATATTATATGATAATATCCAATGCAGGATATAAAAGAGGGCAAGAAATTTTAGAAGAGAAGCTTGAAAGTTTTAAAGAAAAATCAAGTCTATTTTTAACATCTAAGATAGCACCAAGTCTTGGGGCAAATACAGGACCAGGTCTATTTGGTTTTGGATTTTTGCCATTGGATTGATTAATAGTAATAAATAAAGACCTGGTATCGCCAGGTCTTTTGTAAAATTCACTTATTTAATTTCTAATGAGTTTTCCCATAAACCATGAATGTTGCAATAGCTTAGTGCAAAAAGTGTACCTTTTTTCTCGGATTTAAATTCACCTACTGCCTTTGGTACTGAGTAAACTTCGGATTCACCATGAGCTGAGAAATTATAATCTGCTACTTCTATAGGTAACTTGCTACCTTCTGGAATGAAAAATACTTTTATCCAAACTATATGGTGCTCTAGTGTATTAGGGTGTTCAATTTCTGTTCCTACAGCAGCAGAAACTTCATATTTACCTTCACCTAGTTCTTTGTATTCTAATTCTGGTACGTGTTTTTCGTTTTTCCAATCACCTGATTGTACTGTTTGTGTTAATAACATTTATTCCTCCTAAAGTTTTTATCTACATTTTTATTATTACCCTATTTTTATCAAAATTAACATTAGCTTTAATTTCTTTTTAAAATGAGCTCTTATTTGATATAATAAACTTGTTATGGAAAAAATTTTAATTACAACAAGCTTTGGACTTGAAAGTTTGGTTAAAAGACAATTACAAGAGGAAAATTTCAAAAATATAAAAGTAGATAATGGAATGCTAACTATAAACGGAAGTCTAAAGGATATGGCATATCTTAACCTATCATTAAGAGAGGCTGATAGAGTCTATTTAGAAATAAAATCTTTTGAGGCAAAAACTTTTGATGAACTTTTTGAAAAAATGAAGGCTATTGATTGGTTTGATTATATAAGAGAAGATGATAATTTTATGGTCAATGCAAGAACATTTAAGTCAAAACTTCATTCAATACCATCTATTCAATCAATAGGGGAAAAAGCTGTGATTGAATCTTTACGAAGAAAGTATAAAATAGGAACTTTCAAAAAGACAAACGCTAGGGTAAAAATTGAACTAATGATTGAAAAAAATGTGGTATCAGTATGTTTTGATACATCTGGAGATGGACTTCATAAGAGGGGCTATAGAGAAGATTCTGTTAAGGCACCTTTAAGAGAAAATCTTGCAGCGGCCTTAGTTGATCTTTCATTTTATAAATATGATAGGTTTCTAGTGGATGGATTTTGTGGATCTGGAACTATTCTAATAGAGGCTGCAAGGAAAGAAAGAGGAATACTTCCTGGAATAGATAGGAATTTTGATTTTACTAAGTACCTATTTTTTAATACTGAAGAATTTGAAAAAATAAAAAAGGAAGCATATGAGCGAATAGATTTTTCTAAAAAGCTCAATATTTTAGGGTCTGATATTTCAAAAAGAGCAATAGAGCTTTCTAAAATTAATGCCTTAAATGCTGGAGTTGAAGAAGATATAACATTTATAAATAATAACTTTAAAGATATTAATCTGAGGGATAATTATGGAATCTTTATATCAAATCCACCCTATGGAGAAAGACTTTCAAGGTTTGATACAAAAGAAGTAAATAATCTTATAAATAATAAGTTTAAAAAACTTTCTACTTGGTCTTTGTTTATTATTTCATCAGATAAGAATATTGACAAAAATATAAATAAAAGACTATCAAAGAAGAGAAAACTATATAATGGAGGTCAAAAAGTAGATCTTTATCAATATTTTGGAAAAAAAGCCCAGATTTAAATAGAAAAATGTAAATTTAAGGGTACTATAAATACAGCAATAATTGGAGGTGCTTATTATCACAAATGAAGATAAAAAGACAAGTATAAGACATAAAATCTTAGTTTTTGCTCTTATTGTACTTGGAATATATATTATAGGAGGAGTAATATTTAATTTTATTACCCTACCAAATACTTATGTTAACGGTAAAAATGTATCTTTTGCTTCAAAAGATACTGTAGTAGGAGATTCAGTTGATGATTTTGAAATTAATATTGAGGGAGAAGACGAAAGAAAATTAAACTTTAAATCCCAAGATGTAGATTATAAAGCTAATATTCCTAAAGATGCAAGCCTTGATCAAAATCCCTTAAAGTGGCCTATAAGTTTTTTTACTAAAGAAAATTATAAATTTGATTATAATATAAATTATAATGATAATAAACTTGAAGAAATAATTAAATCATCAGAGCTTATGAACAATATAACCAAACCAAAAGATGCAGAAATAGCATATGATGGTCAAAAATTCATATTAAAAAAAGAAGTTTTAGGAAATGAAATTGATTATAATAAGCTAAAAAGTGCAGTGGTAGACGCCTTACAAACTAGAAATGCAAACATAAAACTTGATGATTCTTTTTATAATAGACCTAAAAGGCTTGCAAATGATTCTAATATTAAAAAAGAATTAAAAGATGCAAACGAAGTTTTGGCTTTGAGTTTTAAATTTAATATTAATGGTTTTGATAAGAAAATTGAGGGAGAAACTCTTGCTGGCATGATTGAGGATAAGGATGGAAAGCTAAGCCTTAATTATGAAAAAGTATATTCTTATGTAGAGAATATGGCCGAAGAAACTAATACCTATGGAAGAAATAGAAAGTTTAAGGCAACAGATATAGGAGAAATCACTGTAAATCCTGGAGTTTATGGATTCAAACTTAATATAGATGAAACTATAAATTCCCTTTATGATGCTTTTAACCAAAGGAAAAGCCAAGAAATTGAGCCAGTTTATGAAAGATATGGATTAAAAAGACTTGAGGATGGAACAGATTTAGGAAATACCTATGTAGAAGTTGATCTTTCTAGACAGCATATGTGGTATTACAGAGATGGCGAATTATTATTATCAACTGATATAGTTACAGGAAGGTTATCAGAAAATGCTCTAACTAATGTAGGTGTAGGTTCAATTCTATCAAAAGAAAGAAAATCAACACTTAAGGGTACAGATTTTGATGGGTCAAAATATGAGACCCCAGTTGAATATTGGATGCCTATTGGTTGGGATGGTGAAGGATTCCACGATGCCCCATGGAGAGGAGCCTTTGGAGGTAATATTTATCAAAATAATGGTTCTCATGGTTGCTTAAATATGCCACCATCACAAGCACAAAAATTATTTGAACTAGTAGATGTAAATACACCGGTAGTAGTATATGAATCATCTACTTCATATTCGCCACAAATGGCATATTAAGGATTTAAAAAGTGCTATCTTAATGATAGTCACTTTTTATCTTTATATAAGAATATATAAGTGAAAGGAAGAAAAATTGATAAAGATTGAAAATTTAAATTTTTCTTATAAAAATGAATCTGATGAAAATATTGAATATACTCATGCTCTGAAGAGTTTATCACTTGAGATTAATGATGGGGAATTTGTTGCAATTCTTGGTCACAATGGATCTGGGAAATCAACCCTTGCAAAACTTTTAAATGGACAAATATTTCCTACAAGTGGTGATATATGGATAGCAGGTATGAATACAAAGGATGAGGATAAAATTTGGGATATAAGAGAAAAATGCTCTATGGTATTTCAAAATCCTGATAATCAAATGGTTGCAACAACTGTAGAACAAGAAGTTGCCTTTGGACCTGAGAATCTACAAGTTGAAAATCCAAAGCTAAGAGAAAGAGTAGACGAGGCTATAAAGCTTGTTGGTATGGAAGATTATGTTAAAAAATCACCATCAGAGCTTTCTGGAGGTCAAAAGCAAAGAGTTTCTATAGCAGGTGTAATCGCCATGTTATCTGATTGTATAATATTTGATGAGCCAACAGCTATGCTTGATCCACAAGGTAGGGCTGATGTAATGAATATAATAAAGACTTTAAATAAGGATATGAATAAAACTGTAGTTCATATTACCCATTACATGGAAGAGGCAGCTATGGCTGATAGGATAATAGTTTTAAATGAAGGTAGAAAGGCTCTTGAAGGAAGTGCTAGGGAAGTGTTTTCTAAAGTTGATGAAATGAAAGCTTTAGGACTTACAGTCCCTCAAGTTACAGAAATTGCTTTTAAACTTAGGAAAGATGGCTATAGATTTGATAAATTACCTTTAAATATAGAAGAATTTTTGGAGTTAATATGAATATAGAACTAAATAATGTTGACTATATCTACAATGAAGATACTAAAAATCCATCTTATGCCTTAAAAAATATAAATTTAACCATAAAAAAACATGAAATCATAGGTCTTATTGGTCAAACAGGTTCAGGAAAATCAACCCTTGTTCAACTTTTAAATGGACTTTTAATCCCAAGTAAGGGTGATGTTATTGTAGATGGAGTAAATACAAAGGAAAAAAACAAAAGAAGAGATATTAGATTTAAGGTAGGACTAGTTTTTCAATATCCTGAAAATCAATTATTTGAAGAAACTGTAGCAAAGGATATAGGATTTGGTCCTAGAAATATGGGACTAGATGATAAAGAAATAGATAAGAGAGTAAAATCCTCTATGGAAGCTGTAGGTCTTGATTTTGAAAAAATAAGTGAGAAATCTCCATTTGAACTTTCAGGAGGTCAGCAAAGAAGAGTTGCTGTAAGTGGTATTATATCAATGAATCCTAAAGTATTAGTCCTAGATGAACTAACAGCAGGACTTGATCCTAAAGGAAGAGATGATATATTCGAAGAGATTTTAAAGCTTTATAACAATGATCCAGAGCTTACAATTGTTTTAGTTTCTCATTCAATGGAGGATGTGGCAAAGTATGTGGATAGGGTTATTGTAATGAATAAGGGAAAAGTATTTTCAGATAAGTCAACCTATGAAACATTTACAGAGACAGATTTATTATCAATAGGCCTTGATATACCACAAGTATCAAAATTTATGAAAGCTCTTAGAAAAAATGGTGCAAATGTTAGAGATGATATATATACTGTAGATGATGCAGTAATTGAGCTTAAAAGATATTTGGAGGCAAAAAATGAATAACATAGCAATAGGTCAATACCTACCATATGATACCTTTATTCATAGACTTGATCCAAGAGTTAAGCTTGTTTGTTCATTATTATTTATAATAACAATATTTTTTGTAGAAAACTTTATTGGATACATTCCATTTGTAATTATTCTAGCTTTAATGATTTGGGTTGGAAAAATACCTGTAAAATCTCTTGTAAAAAGTATTAAACCTTTGATTTGGATACTACTTATAACTGGACTTATTAATTTATTTACAACAGAAGGAAAAGAGCTTTTTACAATATTTTCTTTAACAGCAACATATGAAGGTCTTTATAAAACAGTATTTATGTTTATAAGGATTATAATGATTGTTGTATCCACATCAGTACTGACATTTACTACAAGTCCTATGGAATTAACTGATGGACTTGAAAAGTTATTTGGACCTTTAAAAAGATTTGGTTTTCCAGCTGGAGAGCTTGCTATGATGGTTTCTATTTCTTTAAGATTTATTCCAACTCTTTTTGAGGAAGCTCAAAGAATAAAAATGGCACAAATGGCAAGAGGAGCTGACTTTGAAAGTGGAAATATAGTAAATAGGGCAAAGAATATGATTCCTCTTTTAGTTCCATTATTTATAAATTCTTTCAAAAGAAGTGATGATCTTGCAACTGCTATGGAGGCAAGATTATATAGAATAGGACGAAGGCGAACTAGACTAAATGAAATCAAGATGTCAAATATAGATTATGTAGTTCTTATTTCTTTTATAGTATTTTGTGCTATTGTAATAGCTATATATTTCATATAATATGTCTATACAAAATATTTTACTAAGCATCCAATATGATGGAACAAATTTTTCTGGATTTCAAATTCAAGAAAACAAAAGAACTATACAAGAGTGCCTAGAAATTGCAGTAAGAAACGTAACAGGTGAAAAAAATAGGATAATTGCTGCAGGTAGAACTGATAGTGGAGTCCATGCAAATTTAATGTATGTAAATTTTTTAACTGCCACAGATATCCAGGCAGATAAGTTTCACTTCCACTTAAAAAAATTCTTACCAGATGATATTCTGGTCCTATCATCAAGAAAGGTAGATAAAAATTTCCATGCAAGATTCTCTGTAAAGACTAAAACCTATAAATATGTGATATCACTTGAAAAAGTTCTTCATCCTATTTATAGAAATTATATGGAAAATATAACTTATAAACTTAATTTTTCTTTATTAGAAAAAGGACTTTTAATATTAAAGGGTGAACACGATTTTAAAGCATTTTGTATTAATGAAAAAAATGATACAATAAATACAGTTAGAACTATTAAAGATTGCTACTTTAGAGTAGAAAATAATAAGCTATATTTATTTTTTATAGGTGAAAGTTTTCTTCATAATCAAGTTAGGATTATGGCAGGTAGTTTAATTGAGCTTTCTCGAGGTAAAATAAGCTTAGAAGATTTTAAAAATTATTTTAATGAAGAAAATACTAAAAGAGCTAATCCTACTCTGAAGGCAGGAGGCTTGTACCTTGATAATATAGACTATAAGTTTTTGATAGGAGACAGTGATGAGTAAAGAGAATAAAAAAGAAAAAAATAAATTTAAATTAGATAAAAAGCAAATTGGCTTGGGCTTATTTGCCTTACTTATACTAGCCTTAATATTTTTTTTAACTAGGAATATAAATTTTTCACGAGGCTCAGAAAAGTCTTCTGATGAGATAAGCGAAAACTCTTATAATTCATCAAAAATCATGAGAGTAGATTTAAATGATATCAAAGAAATCCAATTTGACCTTAAGACTTGTGATGTAAGGATAGAGGAATCTTCAACAAATCCTTATGTTGAATATACAAATTTATACAAGGGTGATTCGTCTTATGAAGTAGATGTAAACTTTAAGGATGGAAAATTAATAATTTCTTCAAATATAAAGGGAAAAGAACTTTATATGAAAAATAAAATCCAAATAGTCAGGATATTTCTACCTAAAGATAGTACTATAGAAAAGTTAAGTGGCAGTGTAGGAGCAGGCGATGTTAAGATATCATCTTTAAATGTAAATGACATGGATCTCAAACTTGAAAGTGGTAATATAAGTTTTGAAAACTCTAAACTTGTAGGTTCAGTCACAAATAATGTAGGTTCTATATTAGTGAAAGAGTCTGAGCTTAAAGATACGTTATTTAAAACATCTGTTGGAAATATAAGACTAGAAGATTCTAAGCTTTTAAGCAATGAAAGTTTCACATCTGATAATGGAGATATAATAATAAATACAAAAGATCCTATTGAATCATTTAATATAAAGGCAAAACTTAATATAGGAAATTTTGTTATCGGGAATGTATCTTATAGAAATATATTAGATGGGTATGTCTTAGATAATAAGAAAGACAAGACAATAGATTTAACAACTAAGGTGGGAGATATATTGTTTAACAAAGGTGAGGGAGATAAAATAGAAGATGAAGAATATTTCACATCCCCTAAGTCAAATAATAGTGACGAAAACTTTGAGACTCCAGTTGATAAATCAGAAATTAATAGTCCTATTAATAAAGATGAAAAAGATAAAAATGTGGAAAATAATGATAATAAAGAAAATAATTAAGTTTTATGCTTAATTATTTTTTTTACCTAAGAAAAGGTGGAAAATGGATATTTTAGAAAATTTAAAAAAGTATTTTGGATATGACTCTTTTAGAAAGGGACAAGAAGAACTTATAAGAAATATCTTGAATGGGAAAGATTGTCTAGGGGTACTTCCAACAGGAGGTGGTAAGTCAATATGCTATCAACTACCAGCTTTAATGATGGAAGGACTAGCCTTAGTTATAAGCCCCTTGATTTCACTTATGAAAGATCAAGTTGATTCTTTAGTTGAAAATGGTATAAAGGCAGGATTAATAAATTCAAGTCTTGATATAGAGGATTATAGAAATACCCTAAGGAAAATTAAAAATGGAGAATTAAAAATCTTATATATTTCTCCAGAAAGATTAGAAAATGACTTTTTTATCTCGTTTATTAAACAATGTAATATATCTTTTATAGCTTGTGATGAAGCCCATTGTATATCACAGTGGGGACATGATTTTAGACCATCATATAAGCTCATTCCTAAAATTTATGATCAACTTGGAGGAAATCTTCAAATTACAGCATTTACTGCTACAGCTACCAAAAATGTAAGGGATGATATAATTGAAAATTTAAAACTTAAAGACCCCTTTGTAAAAATCACAGGATTTGATAGGGAAAATATACTATTTGAAGTGAAAAAACCTAATGATAAACTAAAATTTTTAGAACATTACTTGAAAGACAAGGCTGATTTATCTGGAATAATTTATGCATCTACTAGGAAAAGAGTTGATAAGACCTATATGAAACTTAAAAATAAAGGATATAGGGTAACAAGATATCATGCAGGTCTTAGTGAAAATGAAAGGAAAAATAACCAAGAGGACTTTTTATATGATAGGAAGAATATAATAGTAGCAACAAATGCTTTTGGTATGGGTATTGATAAGTCCGATGTAAGATATGTTATACATATGAATATGCCAAAAGATATGGAGTCTTACTACCAAGAAGCTGGTAGGGCTGGAAGAGATGGGGAAAAGTCTGATGCAATTCTACTTTATTCTGGACAAGATATAATAGTTAATAAGTATCTTATATCACAATCACAAAATAAAGAGTATCAGTTTGTAAAGCTTAACAAACTACAAAGTATAATTTCCTATGTCAATACAAATATGTGTTTAAGGAAGTACATCCTAAATTATTTTGGTCAGGATGCTGAAGATTCATGTAATAATTGTTCAAATTGCTTAGACACTTATGAAAAATTAGATGTAACTATAGACAGTCAAAAAATCCTATCTTGTATATATAGGCTAGATCAAAGGTATGGAATGACTACTGTAGTAGACTGTCTTAAAGGATCTAGAAGTCAAATATCTAAAGAAAAAGGCTTAGACAAGATATCAACCTTTGCAATTATGAAAGACTCATCAAAAAAATATATCAAAGATTTAATAGGTGTTCTAGTTGCAGATGGGTATATAAGGGTATCAGGACTTGAATTTCCTATTTTAAAACTTACTGAAAAGTCTAAAGAGGTCTTGTTTGACAAGAAAAATATATTTATTAAAAACATAAAAGAGGATAAGTCAAAAATAAAATATTCCACAAATTATAGTAATTATGATTTATCCCTCTTTAATAGGCTTAAAAAACTCAGATTAAATTTATCCAAAAAAAGAAATATACCCCCATTTATAATCTTCTCTGATGCATCCTTAATAGATATG
Organism: Anaerococcus porci; assembly: GCF_034090325.1. Classification (NCBI taxonomy): domain Bacteria; kingdom Bacillati; phylum Bacillota; class Tissierellia; order Tissierellales; family Peptoniphilaceae; genus Anaerococcus; species Anaerococcus porci. The sequence goes on along the minus strand of NZ_JAXDSU010000002.1, from coordinate 19,783 downwards.
GCAAAAATAAAGCCACAAAATGATGAGGATTTTTTAAGAGTAAAAGGAGTAGGAGAAAAAAAACTTATCCAATATGGGGATATATTTATAAAAGAAATAAGCGAATACCAAAATGAAAATAGGTTAAATTTAAAAAATTCTCCTAAATTAAATGATATTAAAAGTTAGGCTTATACATGTACACATTTATCAGTTTTATTCAAAAAAGAGTATACATTAATTCGAAAAGCTAGGCTTCTTGATGAATAAAATTCAAAATAAAAGCACTATGAAGTATTTGTAAAGAAAAATTAAAAATTAAATTTCAATAGAAATAAAAAAGAAGAGTAAAATACTCTCACTACTATATTTAGAATAAAAAATACCAGAGATAGTAATAAACTAACTCTGGTATAAGGTTTAACTTTATTAGCTTACCTTAAATTTTTTTAAAAGATTTTGTATAGTGATTATAATAAAGTAATAGAATTTTTTCTTAATTCATCTAACATTTCTTTTGGCCAATATGAAACTTGCACTTCTCCAATATGAGCTTTTTGTAAAAAGAACATACATAGCCTTGATTGGCCAATTCCACCACCTATAGTTTGAGGTAATTTACCTTCTGCTAGCATCTTGTGGTAGTCAAGTTTCATCCTATCTTCACAATTTGAAATTTTTAATTGTTTTTTAAGGGTTTCTTTATTTACTCTTATTCCCATAGATGATAATTCAAGTTGTTCATCTAAAACTGGGTTATAAACTATTATATCTCCATTAAGTTCCCAATCATCATAGTCAGGAGCTCTCATATCATGTATTTTATTATTAGAAAGCTCTTTACCTATTTGCATTAAAAATATAGCCTTATATTTTTCACATGCAAGTTTTTCTCTTTCCATACTATCTTTTGCATCAGGAAACTCATCTAATAGCTCTTGTGAAGTAATAAACTTTATGTCATTTGGTAAAAGTTTTAATCTTTTTGGAATAAGCTTGCATAGATATTCATCTAGAGCCCTTAAAGTATTAAATATAGTTAATACTGTAGCTTTTAGATATTCGATATTTCTATCTTCTTCTTTAATGATTTTCTCCCAATCCCATTGGTCTACATAAAATGAGTGGGTATTATCAGGAATTTCACATCTTCGAATAGCATTCATATCAGTGTATAAGCCTTCATACATTGCAAAATTATATTCTTTTAGTGCATATCTCTTCCATTTAGCAAGTGAGTGGACAATCTCACATGACTTATTGTCAGCTTCAGGAAGGGTAAAGCTTACAGGAACTTCAACACCAGATAGGTTGTCATTTAATCCAGTTGAATTTTCTACAAATAAAGGCGCTGAAACTCTCTTTAAATTCAAATTGTTAGATAGATTTATTTGGAAAAAATCCTTTATTTCTTTAATTAATAATTGTGTCTTATATAAATTTTTATCACTTTGATAGTTTTCTGGTATTCTTAACTTAGACATATACTCTCCTATATTAAATTATTTACTATTAAATTATATTGTTTTTAACCTAAATTACAAGAAAAACTAATAATTAACATAAATTTTACAATTACCTTATCTAATCAAAATAAACTTTCCTTATTATCTATTGTGAAGTTACAAATATTTAAAGGAGTAAATAATGAAGATTAAAAATGCAAAAGTATTAGTAGCTGCTCTTTCTTTATCAATGATTTTGGTGGCTTGTGGAAATAGTGAAAAAAGCAATAAAACTAATGATACATCAAGTACTGAAACAACTGAATCGTCAAACACAGATAAGCTTACTTCTGAAAAAGGCAAAACATCTGAATCTAACCAAGAAGATTTTGATATTACTGTAGTATCAAGAGAAGATGGTTCTGGAACAAGAGGTGCATTTATAGAACTGGTAGGACTAGAGGCTAAAGAAGGTGGAGAAACAAAAGACCTTACTACTGATGAAGCTGTAGTTCAAAATTCAACTAATAGCGTTATGCAAACTGTATCCCAAGATCCATCAGCTATCGGATATGTATCATTAGGTTCTGTTAATGATAGTGTTCAAAAAGTTAAAGTAGATGGAGCTGAAGCTACAGAAAAAAACATTGAATCTGGAGAGTATACATTACAAAGACCCTTCAACCTAGCTTTTAAAGAAGATAAATTAGATGAACTTGGAAAAGACTTTCTAAACTTTGTATTAAGTGAAGATGCTCAAAATATAGCTAGTAAAGAAGGATATATTAAAGTAGAAACAAAAGACTATAAACCAAAAGAAGTTGAGGGAAATTTAACAATAGCTGGTTCTACATCAGTGACCCCTTTAATGGAAAAACTTGTTGAAAAGTACAAAGAAATTAATCCGAAAGCTAAGATTGAAATTCAATCTACTGGTTCATCTGCAGGGATAGAATCAACAATATCAGATGTAAGTCAAATAGCTATGGCATCTAGAGAGCTAAAAGATGATGAAAAAGAAAAATTAACTGTTGAAGTTATTGCTAAAGATGGTATTGCAGTTGTAGTAAATAAAAATGATACAAAAATCAATAATCTTACAAAAGATCAACTTAAAAAAATATTTGCAGGAGAAATTAAAAACACTTCTGAATTAAGTAAATAATTAAAGTAAAGGTGGGATTGTTGCAAAATTATGAATATTTAATTCATTTTGCAACAGCCCGTTTTTTTTGAAAATTTTAATAAATTTTACATAGATTTTACAAAAGATTCATCTATCTGATACAAGAATTTAATAATATTATCTATAGAAAAATATTAGGAGTATATATGATTAAAAGAATTGTATTAGGCTTGACCTTAATATTTTTTCTTAGCTCTTGTTCATCAACAAAGTCCAACGTTGATGAAGGTGATAATTTTGATATTACTGTAACAAGTAGGGAAGATGGGTCAGGAACAAGAAAAAGTTTTATAGAACAAATTGGACTAGTTAAAAAAGGGAAAAATGGAGAAGAAGAAGATATGACCACAGATAATTCAATGGTAGTAAACTCGACAAACGGAGCAATAAAAGCAGTATCAATTGATAAAACCGCTATAGCCTATGTTTCACTTACTGCCTTAGATGACTCTGTAAAGCCTGTAAAAATTGAAGGAGTAATCCCTAGTAAGAAGACTATTGAAAGTGGAGAATATAAACTTCAAAGACCTTTTTCCTTAGTTTATGACAAGGAAAATTTATCAGATGTAGCTAATGATTTCTTAGAATTTATAAAAAGTAAGGAAGTTAAGTATATTATTGAAAAAAATGGCTTGGTAGCACTTTCAACAGAAAAATCATATCAATCAAAAAACCTTGAAGGAAAATTAACTATAACTGGCTCTTCATCCTTAAGTTCTATTATGGAAAAACTTTCTGAAAAATATGAATCTTTAAATAAGGATGTTGACATAGAAGTTTTATCAAATGAATCCCTTACAGGACTTAAAAATGTAAAAGATAATGTTGTAGATTTAGCTATGGTTTCAAATAAGCTAAGCGATGAAAGTTTAAGCTTTGAAGTGTTTGCAATAGACGGTATAGCAATAATTGTTAACAAAGAAAATAACCTTATAAATGATTTAAGTATAAAAGAGCTTAGAGATATTTATAAGGGAGAGATAACTAATACAGGAGAGTTGAAAAAATGAAAAATACAAAAGAAAGAATAGGTGAGATTATATTTTTATTTTCTGCTATTATGGCTATTTTTCTAATAATTCTTATAACATTTTTTATATTTAGGTCTGGTATAAGTTTTATTAGCCAATATGGTTTGATTAATTTTATATCTGGAAGTAAATGGGCTCCAACTGCAAAACCACCTTATTTCGGTATTGGTCCTATGATTATAGGTTCAATTATTGTAACAATGCTATCAGCCTTAATAGCTATACCTTTTGGTCTATCTATTTCAGTGTTTATGGCTTATTATTCTAAAAAATCTTATGGATTTCTAAATGGACTTATAAATTTAATGGCAGCTATTCCATCAATTATTTATGGTTTTTTCGCAATGATGGTACTAGTACCGCTTATAGCAAAAACATTTAAAACTGGTGGGATGAATATGCTTACAGCTAGCTTACTTTTATCAATTATGATCTTGCCAACTATGATTAATATTTCTCAAAACTCACTTGAGCAAGTTCCTAAAACATTTTATACAGGTTCTCTAGCCTTAGGAGCTACTAAAGAAGAAACAATAAGAAAGATTATGATTCCATATGCTAAAAGTGGTATTTACTCATCAATAATACTAGCTATAGGAAGATCTATTGGTGAAACCATGGCGGTTTATCTAGTAATTGGTAATCAACCAAGACTACCGGGATCTTTACTAGATGGTGTTAGAACTCTTACAACAAATATAGTTTTAGAGATGGGATATGCTTCAGGACTCCATAGAGAGTCACTAATTGCAACTGGTATGGTATTATTTATATTTATCTTAATTATAAACATAATATTCAATTTTATTAGAAATAAAGACCAAGCTAAGATGTAGGAGTAAAAAATGAAAAAATCATTTAAGATATTAATTTATACACTATCAATGTTGGGATTTGCAGCAGGTGGGATTATAATAGCCTATATACTTATAAATGGTATACCTAACATTTCACCTTCGCTATTTGAATTTGAATATACATCTGAAAATGTATCAATAGTTCCTTCACTAATTACAACATTTTTTACAATTGTAATAACCTTAGTAATTACACTACCAATAGGAATTTTTACAGCTATTTACTTATCTCAATATGCAAAAAATAAGTATTTAATAAAAGCTGTTAGATTTGCTACAGAAATATTATCATCAATTCCTTCAATAGTATATGGTTTATTTGGTTATTTATTTTTTGTAGATACCCTAAAACTAGGCTATTCACTTATAGCGGGATGTTTGACTGTAGCAATAATGATACTTCCAACAATAATTAGGACAACAGAAGAGGCTATACTAAATGTAAATCCACTTCAAGCACATGCTTCTCTTGCTCTTGGAGCAACTAAAATACAAACTATATTTAAAATAATCATTCCAGAGGCAATCAATGGTATACTTGGAGGAATATTTTTATCAACGGGTAGAATAGTTGGTGAGTCAGCCGCTCTAATATATACAATGGGTACAGTAGCAAAAACACCAATCTCACTTCTTGATTCAGCAAGGACAATGGCAGTACACATGTATGTTCTTTCAACAGAAGGTTTTCACGTTGAGCAAGCTTATGCAACTGCAGTATTGCTTTTAGTATTTGTCATAATTTTGAACTTTATATCAGGAAAGATTTCAAAGGCTATTGTAAAATAAGGAGATATTAATGGAAACAAATAAGATTAAAAACGAGGCTTTAAATAGCTTAGATAAAGATAAAAAAAGAATTAAAACTTTTTTTGGAGATGAAACTCATAAAACCCCAAAAAGAAAGACAGCTATAAATGTTAAAGACCTTGACTTATATTACGGAGATTTCCAAGCTCTTAAAAAAATAAATATGGAAATTAAAGAAAAAGGTATAACAGCTTTCATAGGTCCTAGTGGTTGTGGTAAGTCAACAACACTAAAATGTTTTAATAGAATGAATGATTTAGTTGATGATTGTAAAATTGAAGGTTTAATTGAAATAGATGGGAAGGATATAAATAAAAAGGATGTTGATGTTGTAAGATTAAGAAGAAATGTAGGTATGGTATTTCAAACACCTAACCCTTTTTCAAAATCTGTTTATGATAATATAATTTATGGGCCCAAAATAGATGGAATCAAGGATAAAGATGAGTTAGATTACATAGTAGAAAAATCTCTTAAGGCAGCAAGTGTTTGGGATGAGGTTAAAGATAAGCTAGATAGAAATGCACTCTCTTTTTCTGGTGGACAACAACAAAGGATTTGTATAGCAAGGACTTTATCAGTAAATCCAGAAATAGTTTTAATGGATGAACCAACAAGTGCACTTGATCCAATATCTACTGCTTCTATTGAGGAATTATTAGAAGACTTAAAAGAAAAATATACTATAGTAATTGTAACTCACAACATGCAACAAGCTGCAAGAATTTCTGATCAGACAGCGTTTTTTTTGACAGGTGAGGTTATAGAAATGAATGATACAAAGGAAATTTTTAATGACCCAAAAGACAAAAGAACTGAAGATTATATAACAGGAAGGTTTGGCTGATATGAGAACAAGGTATATAGAAGACTTAGCTAACATTAGAAAGATGGAAAAGAATGTATCAGAGCTAATTAAACTTTCTTATGATAGGTTTAAATTATATATAGAAAATGGACAAAAAAACAACCTTGAAGAAATAATTGATCTTGATCATGATATAAGACAATATGCAGCTGATATAGAGAGATTTTGTTATGACCTATTAGCCTTACAGCAACCAGTTGCAAGAGACTTAAGATTTTTACAAATGTCAATTAAACTTGCCTCTACTTATAAGAGAGTTTCTAATCACATAGCTCAAGCAGCAGCCATACTGTTGGAATTTCCTTTAAGAGATGAAGAAAAAGACTATGTTGATGCCTTTATTAAAAATCAAAAATTAATGAATGAAAATGGTATAAAAAGTTTTGAAAACAATGATAATGAGCTAGCCTTAAGGACAATTGAAGATGATGAAATAAACAATGAATTATTTGAGGATTGTATCCATTATTTAGTAAAATTAACCAAACAAGACCAAATCTCTCCAATGGAATTATCTGAAAAAGTTTTATTCTACAAGTATTTTGAAAGACTTGGAGATAGGCTTGCTAAAGTTGCAGATTACACTACAAGATTATGATATATGTGGTAGAAGATGACAAGGCTATAAGAAATTTAGTTATGTATGCCTTGTCAGAAAAAGGATATGATGTAAGAGGTTTTGAAAATGGTCTTGATGTAGTTGATCAGGTCAAAGATGATAAAGTAGATTTGTTGATACTTGATATAATGCTTCCTGGAAAAGATGGTATGGAGATTCTTGAACAAATAAGAGAATTTTCAGATATACCAATAATAATGCTTACAGCAAGAAATGATGAATATGAAAAAGTCCAAGGTCTTGAAAGTGGAGCAGATGATTATATAACCAAGCCTTTCTCAATTCTTGAATTGATATCAAGAGTTAAAGCGGTTTTAAGAAGAAGTGATAAAAAAGATAGGCAACATTTAAACTATGATAATATTGAAGTTAATATAAAAAAGAGAACAGTAAAAGTTGATGGAGAGAAAATTGAGCTTACCTACAAAGAATTTGAAATGCTTTTACTATTTTTATCAAATATAGGTAATGTTATCACGAGGGAAGACTTTTTGCTTAAAATATGGGGATATGATTATGAGGGAGAAACAAGAACAGTTGATGTTCATATAGCAAGTCTAAGAAATAAGCTAAAAAATGCTGGTTTACACATAAAAACAGTAAGAAACTTAGGATACAAACTTGGAGAAATATGAAAAAGATAATAAATAGAAATATTAATATAATTTTCACATCATTAATAATTCTATGCCTTGTTATCACTAATTTTCTTTCATATAAAGATAAAGTAAAGGCCCAAGAAGAATTTATAATGTCTTCTTTGGGCTTTCTTTCTTATAGAGAAATTAGTAGTAATGAGCTTAAAAAATTTAAAGAAAATTTTAATGATTTGGAAATACTTTTAAAAAATGAAGATGGTCAAATAATATATGACTCTGGTATTAATAAGATTAAAATAAAAAATTATGAATTTGAAAACAACAATATGGTAAAAAAGTCTAAGAAAAATTATTTCTCTTATAATACAAACCTTTATGCTATGAAAATTAATAACAAAATACTGGCTATAGGTTTTAAAAGTCAATCATTTATAAATTATTTGATTAGAAGAACTCACATATATTTATTAGCTATAGTTTTTATTTTATTTATAAATAAAATTCTAAGCAAGTCAATATATAGGGATTTGTTATTTCAATTTAAAGATTTATTTAAAAATAGCGAAACATTTGATGAATTTTCAAATAATCCTAAAGAGTTTTTACTTAAGGAAAAGAATAAAATAGAAAACTTAGAAGCTCAAAATGAATCACTCTTATCAAAAATCATGAATATAGAAAAAATCACATCTAATATGGAGGAAGGTTTTATATATTTTGATAAGAATGGGAAGATAATTATCATAAATGACCAAGCTAAAAACCTTTTAGGTGTGGGTGATGATGTAAAAATAGATAATTTAATAGATAATGATGATTACAAGCTTACTTTAAGACAAACTAAGCTTTTAAAAAAAGGTAAGGATATAGACCTAGACCTTGATGAGATTTCTGTAAAGCTATTTATAGATCCTATAGTTTATGAAGATATAGATTCATACATTATTTTAATTATTGATGATTCAAAAAATAAGAAAGCAGAAGTTATGAGAAGAGAGTTCACTGCAAATGTAACACATGAACTAAAATCACCATTAACTTCTATAAATGGATATGCAGAACTTATAGCAACAGGCCTTGCCAAAAATGATGATGTTAAAAAGTTTGGAAAAATAATTAATGAAGAAGGAAATAGGTTGTTAAATATAATTGATGATATTTTAAAATTATCTAAGCTCGATGAAGAAAATTTAGAAGAGGACAGAACAATTATCAATGTAAAGGATATTGCTGATAAAGTTGTTATCAAATTTAAAAGAATTAGTGATAAGAAGAATATAGAAGTAATAAATGAAATAAATGATATATGTATAAGAACACATGAATCGCTTTTTACAGATCTAATAACAAATATATATGAGAATGCCATCAAGTATAATAAGGTTAATGGAAAAATATTTTTAAAATATCAAGTTGATAAAAGAAATACTAATTTAATTATAGAAGATACGGGTATAGGTATTAAAAAGGAAGATACTAAAAGAATATTTGAAAGGTTTTATGTGGCGGATAAGCAAAGAACAAGAACACTAAAGTCTACAGGTCTAGGATTATCTATTGTAAAACACATATGTAATTATCTAAACTATAATATAAAAGTAGAGAGTAAGTATGGATATGGAACTAGATTTGTTATTTCCATTCCTAATAATTGATTTTATTATTTCAATATATTTGATATAATTATGTCAAGTAATTATTAAGTTTAAGGAGAATTTATGAAGATACAAGTTTGTGCAGGAGCAAGATGTACTATGTTAGGCTCTGACATAATTTTTAATAGACTTTCGGAGTTTGTTGAAGAATTTAATAAAAGAATTGAAAAGGATAATTTAGAAATAAGTGATACAAAAATAGAAATATCCATGATTCCCTGTTATGAGGAATGCAAAAAGAACAAGAAAAACGCACCTGTTGTATTAGTAGATGATAAGGTATTTACTAATGCTAAAACTGAAGTAATAATGGAATACATACTCGATACTGCTTTTGAAGCAAATTTTAATTAATATTTGTAAGAAAGATTGGATTAATTAGATGAAAGAAACATACATAAATATTTTAAATATTAGAAGAATGGCGTTTGAGCATATAGCTAAAATTGCCTTTGAAAATAGGTCATTATATGATATAGCTACAGAAGTTTTTGATATTCTTCCGGGCGAAGAGGCATCATATAGGGAAAATATCTTTAGGGAAAGAGCTGTTATGGGTGAAAGACTAAGGATGGGAGTAGGTCTTGATGCAAGAACTGCTGATAAGACAGGAGCTATTACAGATGGACTAGATGATGAAGATTATGATATAAGAAAGTATGAACCACCACTAGTTTCTGTTATAAAGATAGCCTGTGAATCATGTGCTGAAAACAAGGTAGAGGTAACCAATACTTGTAAGGCTTGTATTGCCCATCCATGTGTAAATGTATGCCCAAAAAATGCTATTACATATACATCAGATGGTTCTATTATAGACCAAGATAAGTGTATAAAATGTGGTAAATGTGTTCAAGCTTGTCCGTATAATGCTATAGCTCATACAAAAAGACCATGTGCTGAGTCATGTGGGGTTAAGGCAATAAAAAGTGATAGTCTTGGTAGGGCTGAAATAGATGAAGATAAGTGTGTAGCGTGTGGTAGGTGTATAACTGCTTGTCCATTTGGTGCTATATCTGATAAAACAGAGATCTATCAGTTGGCTAAGTCACTTTTAACTAATAAGCATGTTTATGCTATAGTTGCTCCATCCTTTGTTAGACAATTTGGACCTATGGCATCTACTATTCAAATAAAAGAAGCTATTAGACAACTTGGATTTAAAGATGTTATAGAAGTTGGGCTTGGTGCTGACCTTACAACATTAAATGAAGCTCATGAATATGTAGAAAGTGTCCCAGATAAAATACCATTTATGGGAACAAGTTGTTGTTATTCATGGAAACTAATGGTAAAGAAGAAATTCCCTGAAATAAATGATAAAATTTCAGAGTCTTCAACACCAATGATTTATTCAGGAAAACATATAAAGAAAATGGATCCTGAAGCAAAAGTTGCTTTTATAGGACCTTGTATATCTAAAAAACTCGAAGCAAGAAGACCAGAAGTTGCAGAAACTATAGACTATGTAATAACCTATGAAGAACTTATGGGAATGTTTCTAGCAAAAGATATAGATCCAGCTGAAATAGAGATTGATGAACAGTGGCAAGATGCATCAGAAACAGGAAGAAACTATGCTGTAAGTGGTGGGGTAGCAGAAGCTGTTAAAAAAAGAATTGCTGAAATTAACCCAGATCTAGATGTGAAAGTAGAAAAAGCAGAAGGATTAGCTGATTGTGTAAAGCTTGCACAAATGGCAAAATTAGGAAAAAAAGATGGGCTTCTTCTTGAAGGAATGGCGTGTGTAGGTGGATGTGTAGGAGGTCCTGGTACCTTGATATCAGAACTTAAGACATCAAAGGCTGTTAAACAATTTGCTAAAGAGTCAATCTATAAGTCACCATATGACAATAAAAATATTCCAGAAGAAGATAAACCAAAAGATTGATAATAAAAATGGGAATGTTGCAAAATGAATTAATTTTTGCAAATTTATTACAAGTCTATCTATGGCAATTGTTAGCAAGTATTCTTGTTCTCAATTGCCTAGAAAGTTACTTGTGATTTCATGCAAATTTTTAAATTCATTGTTGTGCAATGATCCCATTTTTAATTCTTATTAAATTTCTTGATTGTCTAGGTCTTCTTTTATAGCTTTAGCTAAATTTTCAATGTCTCTTTCTTGGTTTTCAGTCATGGAGGAATTTATAATAAAATCTTCTCCTATATATTTATGTTTACCACTTTCAAGAATGGACTTAGCTATATCTAATGATTTTCCACCCCAAGAATAGTTGTGGATAAATGAAATATGTCTGTTTTTATAACCTGTACCTACAAGTTCTCTTAAAAAAGCGTCCATTTTGTGATAAAGCTCAGCGTTATAATTCATAGCAACAAAAACCTGATTAGAATATTTGTGACTATCTGCAATTATATAAGAAAAATCAATATCTGATACATCTCTTAACCTGATATTTTCAACTCCGAGTTCATCAAGCTTAGATGCAAGTAGGTCGCTTGCAAGCTCTGTATTTCCATACATAGATGAAAAAATAATATTAACACCCTTAGTTTCAGGTTTAAAGTTTGCCCATTTGTCATATTTATCCAAGATAAATGAAATAGAATCCTTATCTTCATAAACAGGTCCATGAAGTGGGAAAATAGCGTTTATTTTGAAACCTGATACTTTTTTTAATAAGTTTGTAACCATTTTTCCATGCTTGCCGACAATATTAATATAATATCTTCTATTCTCATCAAGCCAAGAATCATTATTAATATAGTATTTAGCTTGAATGTGTCCTTCTATGACATTAAAAGAACCAAAAGCATCAGCTGAGAAGAATAATCCTTCAGTAGTTTCATAAGTCATAAATACTTCTGGCCAATGTACCATAGGTGCAAATATAAATTTGAGATTTCTTTTGCCTATTTTTAATTCATCCCCATCCTTTATCTCAATAAATCTACCATCAACAAACTTATCGTTTGGATAAAACTGTTTAAAAAATTTAATAGATTTAGCGTTTCCTACAAATTTACAATTAGGATAAGTTTTTAATATAAAGTCAATAGAACCACAATGGTCAGGTTCCATATGTTGAACAATTATGTAATCTAAATCTTCACCGTTAAGAACATAGTCAACATTTTCTAAGAAAGTTCTTAAGGCAGAAGAATCTACTCCATCCATAAGAACATTTTTTTCATCTTTTATAATATATGAATTGTATGATACACCATTAGGTAGAATGAACATATTTTCAAATCTTTTAAGTCCTCTATCATTGGTTCCAACCCAATAGATATTTTCATAAACTTTTTTTGTAAATTGCATATAACCTCCAATATTTTTACTAAAGATATTATACCTTAAATAGGTTAAAAATAAATATCTTTTAACTATTATTAATAAAATCTTTATTAGCTAATTAAAATATTTTTAAAAATTAAAAAAACTTTTTCATAATATGAAAAATAAATTTTTAATATCTATTGTAGAGAAAAAATTTTGAATCTTATAAAAATGATTAAGAATCTAAATTTAGGATATATATTAAATGGGGTACTTGATAGTTGACAAATATCAAATATTTTTTATTAATATTCTTAAAACATATAAAAAATAAATATATTTGACAAAAAAACATTTTCAAGATAGAATGATACTGTAAAGAAAAATGGATATTATATTTTTTTAGGAGGAATATATGCGTTTTAAAACAACAGCAGAGCATGAAGCTTTACGTAAAAAAGTAAGAGAATTTGCTGAAGAAAAAATAAAGCCAATTGCTTTTGACTTAGACCAAAATAACGAATACCCAGATGATATTGTAAAAGAAATGGGTAAATTAGGATTTTTAGGAATTCCTTATCCTAAAGAATATGGTGGTCAAGGTCTTGATGTTATAAGCTATGCTATAACAGTAGAAGAATTATCTAGAGTAGACGGAGGTGTTGGTGTAATTTGTTCAGCACATACATCTTTAGGAACATGGCCAATTTTTGCTTTTGGTACAGAAAAACAAAAGAAAAAATATTTAATTCCACTTGCTAAAGGGGAAAAGATTGGAGCATTTGGTTTAACAGAAGAAAATGCTGGTAGTGATGCTGGTGGTACAGAAACAACAGCTGAACTTGATGGCGATAATTATATATTAAATGGTAAAAAAATCTTTATAACAAATGCGCCTAAGGCTGATACATATGTTGTATTTGCAGTAACAACACCTGGTATCGGAACTCATGGTATATCTGCATTCATAGTTGAAAAAGATTTCGAAGGATTTACTTTCTCAGACCACTATGATAAGTTGGGTATAAGATCATCAACAACTGCAGAACTTCATTTTGAGAATGTTAAAGTTCCTAAAGAAAACTTACTAGGTAAAGAAGGACAAGGATTTAAAATTGCTATGGCTACCCTTGATGGTGGTAGGATTGGTATAGCATCTCAAGCATTAGGTATAGGTCAAGGAGCTTATGAATCAGCTCTAGGATATGCTAAGGAAAGAGAACAATTTGGTATTCCAATAGCTCATCTTCAAGCAAATACCTTTAAACTTGCTGATATGGCAACATATCTAAAGGCTGCAAGACTTATGATTTATTCTGCAGCAGAACTAAAAGAAAATCACGAAAGATATTCAGCAGATGCAGCTATGGCAAAACAATTTGCATCAGATTTAGCTGAGAAAATAACATCAGAAGCTCTACAATTATACGGTGGTTCAGGATTTATCAAGGGTATAGATGTAGAAAGATTCTACAGAGACGCAAAGATTACACAAATTTATGAAGGTACAAATGAAATAATGAGAGTTGTAGTCGGAGCTCACACAGTAGGAAAAGCACCTAAGATGAAAGCGGCAGGTTCAAACAAGAAGTCCGGACCCATCGCAGGAGTTAGAAAACGTGAAATCTATGAAGGAGATCCTAAAGAAGCAGTTAAAAACCTTGTGGCAGCACTTAAAAAGGACGGATATGACTTCACTGTAGGCATTGATCCTTATACACCTGTTCAAGAAGCTGAAAGAATAGTAGTAGCTGGACGTGGTATAGGTGATAAAAAGAATATGAAACTTATAGAAGATTTAGCATATCAAGCAGGAGCAGCTATTTCATCATCTAGACCAGTCGCAGAAACATTAAAATATGTTGATCTTGATAGATATGTAGGTATGAGTGGTCAAACATTTAAAGGAAACTTATATATAGGTGTAGGTGTATCTGGGGCAGGACAACACTTAAAAGGAATTAAAAATGCTTCAACAATAGTTGCAATAAATAACTCTAAGAATGCACCAATCTTCTTAAACTGTGACTATGGTATAGTAGGTGATGCTATGGAAATTCTTCCACTATTAATTAAAGAACTTGACAATGGTGAAGAAAAGAAACCAGCACCACCAATGAAGAAAATGAAAAGATCTAAACCAAGAAAAATGGCACCTACAAACCCAATCTATGTAGATACAGGTTCTGGATACGAATATAATCCTGAAGAAGGAGATCCAGAAAATGGAATAGAACCAGGAACACCATTTGATAAATTACCAGATAATTGGGTATCTCCAGTTTCAGGTGAAGCCAAAGATCAATTTATTAAAATGGATGTACCAGAAGATAGAAAGTAGTTGGAGGAATATATGTATACAGTTAGAAAAGTTACAGACGACTTATATTATGTAGGTGGAGACGATAGAAGACTAGCTCTATTTGAAAATATTTTTCCTATAGATGGTGTATCTTATAACTCATACCTATTAATGGATGAAAAAACAGTATTAATTGACTCAATAGATTGGGCTGTTACTAGAGAATATATCATAAATATATCTAGAGTTTTAGGAGATCGTGATCTTGACTATATGATAATCCAACATATGGAACCAGACCATTGTTCTGCTATAGAATTAATTCTTCACTATTATCCAAATGTTAAAATAATTGCTAGTGAAAAAGCTGTATTATTTATGAGACAATTTGGATACCATATAGATGATAGATATATAGAAGTTAAAGAAGGGGATTCAATCTCATTTGGTAAGCATGAATATACATTTGTAGAAGCACCAATGGTTCACTGGCCAGAAGTTTTAATGACATATGACCTAACAGATAAGGTACTATTTTCAGCAGATGCTTTCGGATCTTTTAAATCAAATGATGGAAGACTTTTCGCAGACGAAGTTAATTGGGATAGAGATTGGTTAGATGAAGGTAGAAGATACTATACAAACATAGTTGGTAAATATGGTACCTTTGTTCAAGCAGTACTTAAAAAAGCTGCAACACTTGATATTAAATATATTTGTCCACTTCATGGTTTAGTATGGAGAAAAGACTTTGGATACATTCTTGATAAATATGATAAATGGTCAAGCTATCAACCTGAAGAAGAGGGTGTACTAATAGCTTATGCATCTATGTATGGAAATACAGAATATGCTGCACAAGCTCTAGCGTCAAAATTATGTGATAGAGGAATGACAAATATTTCCTTAAGAGATGTATCAAATACAGATGTTTCATATTTGATAGCTGATGCATTTAAATATTCAAATATAGTACTTGCTTCAGTAACATATAACCTTGGTATCTATCCAAAGATGAAAGACTTTATCCATGATATGGCAGCACTAAATATCCAAAATAGGGCAGTATCACTAATGGATAACGGTACATGGGCACCAACAGCAGCTGATAAGATGGAAAAATTCTTAGATGAAGAAATGAAATTAATAGATGTTCTTCCAGAACAAGTTAATATAGTTTCATCACTTAAATCTAATAAAGAAGCTGATATGGATGCATTAGTTGATGGTATATTTGAATCTATGAAGAAAAGAAGAGAAGAAATCCAAAAAGCTAAAGAACAAAAGAAATAAAAATAAAAACAAAATTGCCACAGGAAACTGTGGCAGTTTTTTTCTAAAAAGATATAATTAGAAAGTAAAGACTTTTTATGAGAGGTTTTATTGATGGATTATTTAAAATTAAGAGCAAGTAACTTTGAAATAAAAATAGGAGATATATCCTATAATAAAGAAATAATAAAAAAAGCTATAATAGCGGCTGAAAAAGAAGGGGTAAATATCCTACTTTTCCCAGAGTTATCCTTAATAGGAGCAAGCCTTTATGATGGGTATAAAAATGAAGAAATTATAAAAAAATCCAAGGATGCTTTGATAGACTTAAAGAGATTTTCTAAAGATTATGACCTAATATTTAGTATAGGTCTTGTAATAAAAGATGGCTATGATCTTTTTAATACAGTATTACTTATTAAATCTGGAGATATCTTGGGAGCATTTACTAAAGATAAGTTAAAAGATTATGAAAAAAATGTCTTTTCTACTAAAAAAATAGACTGTATTAACGTAGAAGATGATTTTGTTGTAATTTTCAATCAAAAATCAATAAATATAGATGGTCTGAATATAGCACTTTCTATAGGGGAGAATGAGTATAAGGAAATCGCTGATTCTCTTATTTCAAAAAGTGAAGATAAAATTGATATAGTCCTAAATCCAGCATCATATATTAGATATGCAGGCTCTTTTAATGATGTTAAGAATAAAATAGAATTTTTATCCCAAAATACACTTTATTTATCAGCAAATTCAGGTTTGGGAGAAAGCTCAACAGACTTTGTATATGAAGGATTAAATATTATAGCAAATGATGGAAAAATCAAAAACTATAAGAGAAACGAAAGTGTGGATATAGTAAAGGGATTTGACCTTAACAAAAAAGAATTTCTAGATGGGCATCACTTTAATAATTTAGTAAATGATTTAGAATATTATGATAAATTTCCATATCTTCCAAAAGATTGTGATAAGAAAATGTATGTAGAAGATGTATTTGACATAGTTTCATCAGCTCTTATACAAAGAATGAAGGCTATAGGGTGTGAAAATGTAATTTTAGGATTAAGTGGTGGTCTTGACTCAACCATGACACTTTTATTTATAGTCCATGCTTTTAAAAAGGTGAATTTACCTTTTGAAAATATTCATCTTTATACCATGCCTGCTTTCGGTACAAGCAAGAGAACAAAATCAAACGCTTATAAACTATCCGAAGCTTTGGGCATAAAACTTAATGAAATAGTTATAAAAGATTCTGTAAATCTTCATTTAAAAGATATAGGACATGATGGCATCACTAAAGATATTGCATATGAAAATTCTCAAGCTCGAGAAAGAACCCAAATTCTTTTTGATATAGGTAATATGAAAAATGCATTGGTAATTGGGACAGGAGATAAGTCAGAAATCTCTCAAGGTTTTGCAACCTACAATGGCGATCATATGTCATCTTATACCCTAAACTCATCACTTACAAAAACTGAACTAAGATATATAGTTTCATACCTTGTAGAAGTTACAGAAAATGAAGATTTAAGGCAAGTATTAGATGATATTCTAAAAACCCCTATATCACCAGAACTTAAAAGCAATGATGATGGAAACATAAGCCAAAAGACAGAAGATATAATAGGACCTTATGAACTTATAGACTTTTTCACATATGAATTTTTAAATAATATTAGTGCAAAAGAAATTTATAAAAAAGCAAGTGTAGCTTTTAAAGAAGAATATAGCAAAGAAACTATTAAAAAGTGGTTAATATCCTTTTATAAGAGGCTTACAAATAGTCAATTCAAAAGGTCAGTATCTGTTGATGGACCAGCTATAACTAAGATATCTTTTTCTCCTAGGACTGGATTTATGTTACCATCAGATATGAGTTCTAAAATATTTGTAGAAAGCTTAGAAACTATATAATGAGAAACTTAATATTAATATTATTTTTGATTTTACTATTAGCTCTTGGTCTTTACCTATACATATATTATCAATGTAGGTGGGCTAAAGAAGTTAAGGTAAATTTATTAAGTGATAAAGTAGATAAGAAGTTAAAAATCACTCAGGTAAGCGACTTTCATTCCAATGTATTAAAAAATATGGATTATTTCAAGAATAAGATATTAAAATTTAATCCAGATATTATTATTCTCACAGGAGATATAAATGATTATGGAGTAAAAGAAAAATTTGATAAGGCAGTTGATTTTCTAAAGGAAATATCAAGCCTCGGTATAAAAACGTATTATATTACTGGTAATCATGAAGAAGCAGGACCTATGCTTGATGAGTTTATCAGTGAAATTGGGATGTTAAATATTGATTATCTGAAAAATGAAGGGGAGATTTTAAAACTTAAAGATAATTTAGTATATGTATATGGTATTACTTATTACAATTATGATTTTAGTAAATATGAACCTGAAGATAATAGTTTAAATATAATATTGAGCCATTACTCAAAAAATGTAAGAGATAATATAGATGATAGTATGGACTTTGTATTTTCAGGTCATACCCATGGTGGTCAGGTTAGAATTCCTTTTATAGGGGCCTTATTTGCTCCTGGAGAAGGAGTTTTTCCCAAATTTGATAAGGGAGTAAAGAGATATAAAAATACGACAATATATATTGATTCAGGGCTAGGAAATACCCTCATGAATTTAAGGTTTTTAAATAGGATACAATTTTCAAATATTACTATTAATAAGCGTCAGTAGTTTAATGGTAAAACAAAAGTGTCCGAAGCTTAAGATGGGGGTTCGATTCCTCTCTGGCGTGCCATTATTTATAAGATAGCTTATTTTTAGTATTTACAAGCTATCTTATTTTTTGTTCTTATGTTAGCATGAATTTTTGAAACTTTTCGGCGCTTTTTTCTTCTTATGCCTTGGTTATATGAATATAGATATTCTCGCTGTACTGTGACCTAGTTTATATTGTAAATTTTTGATACTATCCCTACTTCAAATAACAAAGATACGTTAGTGTGTCTTAAAGAGTGGAGTTTTATTTTTATTGATTTGTATTTTTTGATTACTCTTTCAAATCTTTTTTTGAACTGTTTAGTATTTTAAGTCACCTGATTGAGTAATACAGATGTATTCTTTTATATTTAATATTCTTGATTCTAATTGTGTTAGATGTCATTATCTTAAATGATTTGCTTATTGAAATAGTTTTATATGAACTTTTGGTTTTAGGACTTGCTATGACCTTTTTGCTTTGGATAGATTTTTGTTTACTATAAGGTTTTTTAAAAAAAGTCTATGTCTTGTACTTTAGGGTAGGATTTCTTCTTTTCTTAGTCAAGTATATATTATATAGACTAAAGAGGAATAGAAAGAAGGACAAGCCTTATTGTTAGTCAAGATTATTACAATGCCCATTTTTCTGATAGGGTTTGGCGAGATACGAGGGAATTATCAAGACGAATTGAAAGAAATATTGAATCGGTTGTAATTCAAGGTAAAAATCCTAGAGAGTTTGCAAGAAAACTAAGGGATTTAGTTAGTAAGGATATTAAAAATATCACAAGTGCTACTGAAAGGTTAGCCTATACAGAAAGCGGCAGGGTATGGATTCAAACACAAATAGACGCTTATAAAGAAGGTGGATATGAGTATCTAGAAGTAATGACAGAGCCTACGGCTTGTCATCATTGTAGTCCTCACGACGGTGATATTGTGAAGATATCAGAGGCAGTGGAGGGGGATAATATTCCACTTTGGCATCCAAGGTGTAGATGTACTACTGTTGCTTATTTTGATGATAAAATTGACTTGGGCAAATTTGGAAATGTAGTTGATGTTGATGATTTAGATGTTGATTGGGATTTATCATCAATTCATGCATTTGAAAAAATGGAATCTAGGAATATTAGTAAAACATTAGTTGAAGATATTATTAA
>NZ_JAXDSU010000062.1:0-7958 GCF_034090325.1 Anaerococcus porci | reverse complement strand
ATGATTTCCCTTAACTTTAACTTCTCCATCATCTTTGTCATATAGTCCAGTTAGTATTCTTAAAAGAGAAGTTTTCCCAGAACCATTAGGACCTACTATTGCATGGACTGTATTTGCCTCAATTTCTATAGAAAAATCATTAAATAACTTTTTACTTTTGAAATTTTTGCTCATATTTTTAACTTCAATTATATTCATATAAATAGTCTCCTAAACTTATAATTTAATTTATTATTAAACTACCCACAATTTTTAACATTAGGAACTCAGTCTTTCATCTGATAAAAAATTATACTTATTATTTATATTTGTAATGACTTTATTTAATTTTTTAAAATCTCTCATAGTTTTTAATAAGAGCTTATAATAATTTTTTAATATCTTTATATCTGAGACTACATAAATAAGATTTTAAATCTAATTTTTGTAAAATAAAAGTCTTCTATTTATCAGAAGAAAGCTACAAATTCAACAATTCCATCAAATTCAATGAGAGTTGGTACTAAAAATAAACATACAGAACGAACATAGCTTAGAACCATTTCCCATTGCTACTATTTCAGGTTTCATATTTTCACCACCTTGTAGTCTTATTTTATTTCATCCTAAAGTTAAATACATGAGTAAATACTGCAAACTTTATAAAAAATAGTAAATAGTGCTACATTTTTTCTAAAAAAACATCTGAAAACTACTATTTCCAATGTATTTCAGAACTTTTACAAATTAAAAGTATAATAGTTGATATATTAATATAGTATGGAAATTAGAAAATATTAAATTTAAACTAAAAAAACGCAAGTATTGAAACTTACGTTTTACAAAAGATAAAAATATATCAAATATGACTATAATAGACATTTATTACTATAAGATTAATACTATATTATAAAAATCTTCTTATAATTTCACCAAACCTTACCCATATTAACTAATATAGTTTAATATTATGCTATCAAAACTTATATAATAATTTTCACCCTTTTTGATTAATATAATTTTCTTTAATCAATATAATATATGGAATCAAAAACTTCACTGAAACTTGTAACTCCATCCAGAACTTTCCTAAGACCATTGTAAGTCATAGACTTGAAATCCTTAATCTTGTACAACCTATCAAGTTCATTTTTACTATAGTCTTTATTTTCTAAAAGAAGCTTCTTATAATCATCATTAAATACCAATACCTCTTCTACTGCCTCCCTTCCTAAATATCCGTCATTACATTTATTGCAACCGCATGCATCATAAACTTCTTGATCTTTTTTAATATCAAAATATCTTTTTAACAAATTATATTCACTTATAGTTATCTTTCTTTTTATCTTGCAATCACAAAGTTTCCTTACGAGCCTTTGCCCTGCTAAGATTGAAACAGATTGACCTATAAGATAGTCTTCAATTCCCAAGTCTCTAAGCCTCGCTATCGATGATATGGCATCAGTCGTATGAAGAGTTGAAAGCACTAAATGACCTGTAATTGCCGCCCTTATAGCCATTTTCGCTGTTTCTTGATCTCTTATCTCACCTATCATTATTATGTCTGGGTCTTGTCTTAAAATAGATCTTAGGGCATTTGCAAAGCTAAAATCTATCTTGTTATTCACAGATATTTGATTTATTCCCATAACATTTATTTCGACTGGATTTTCTACTGTAACTATATTTACACTATCATCATTTAAATGATTAAGAAGTGAATATAAAGAAGTTGACTTACCAGAACCTGTGGGACCTGTAAAAATAATCATACCCGACTTATTTTTTATGGCTTTTTGTAATATATTTTTTGAATTTTCACTAAAGCCTAAAAGGTTGGAAGATTTTTTAAAATAATCTAGAGAAAGAATTCTTAAAACTAATTTCTCACCAACTATAGTATTTAAGGATGATATTCTAAAATCTATATGGGGAAACCTATCAAGCTTTAAATACCCATCTTGAGGTCTTCTCTTTTCAGCTATATCAAGCTTTGAAGAAAGCTTTATTCTTGTTATAAGCTTCTTATATTCTTCATATGTCATCTCGGTTATATTTATAAGCTTCCCATCTACCCTAAACCTAATTCTAGCAAAAGTCTTATCCATAGGTTCTATATGAATATCTGATGAATTATATTTAAGAGCTTTTTTTATAAGATCATTTATATAAAGGTCAATATTAATATTTATTAAATTATTATCCATTAGACACTCCAATACTTACCATCAAGTGACCTATACCTTATGGCTTCTAATAAGTGCTTATCTAAAATCATGTCAGAATTTTCAAGGTCAGCAATTGTCCTTGCCATCTTAATTATTTTATTATAGCTTCTTACTGAAAAATTATATTTGTTAAAGGCCATTTGTCCTATTTTTTCTAATTTATCATCTAATTTTATATATTTTTTCATAAGTCTAGTATTTAAGGCTCCATTTGTAGATATGGACTCATTTTTATACCTTTCTTCTTGAATTAATCTTGCCCTTTGGACTTCAAACTTCATCTCTTTTGATGATTTAGTCTTCATATTATCTTTTAATTCTTCATATTTTACAGGCTTAATTTCAATATGTATATCAATCCTATCAAGGATTGGAGATGATAATTTTGATAAATATCTTCTAATTTCATTGTGACTACATGTACATTCTTTTAAAGGATTTCCATAGTTTCCACAAGGACATGGATTCATTGCTGCTATCAAAATAAAATCTGCAGGATATTTTATACTAGCCATTGACCTTGATATGTTTATCTCTCTATTTTCTAAAGGTTCTCTTAAGGCCTCAATAGTTTTTTTTGAAAATTCTGGAAATTCATCTAAAAATAATACTCCCTTGTGAGCAAGTGTTATCTCTCCTGCCTTTGGTATATTTGCCCCTCCACCTATTAAAGAAACTTCACTTGCAGAGTGATGAGGGGACCTAAAAGGTCTTTTATTTATAAGCTTTCCTTCATCCAATAGTCCCATTACAGAATATATTTTTGTAACTTCTACTTTTTCTTCAAAGTCCATATCAGGTAATATTGACGGTAAATGTTTTGCAGAGAAAGTTTTTCCACTTCCTGGAGCACCTATCATCAATAGATTATGATCTCCAGCTGCCGATATTTGCAAAGCTCTTTTTAAAGAATCTTGCCCCTTTATATCTGAAAAATCATAGTCATACTTATCTTCTTCAATATTATCATTTAATCTAGCTTTATATGGATTTTTTTCTACTTCACCATTAAGATAAGTAACCAGACTTTCTATATTAATAAATGGATAAGTGTTACAATCTTTAATAATTGAACATTCATCCTTATTTCCATCAGAAATAATAAAATTTTTAAATCCTTTTTCTCTCATAGATATAAGCATAGCAAGTGCTCCTCTTATAGGAAGGATTCTTCCATCTAAAGAAAGTTCCCCTATAAAGATAAAGTCGTTTCTCTCTTTTTTTATTACTCCCATACTTCTTAAAAGAGATACTGCTATGGGAAGGTCTAATTGGGTACCTTCTTTTTTTATATCTGCAGGAGATAAATTTATAGTAATCCTACCTTGGGGAAATTTATAACCTGAGTTAATTAAGGCTACCCTTATTCTGTCCTTAGATTCTTTTATAGATGAGTCTGGTAAACCTACGATATTGAAGGCAGGTAACCCTGATGTGATATCGCTTTCTACTTCTATAGCCTTACCTTCAAGGCCAAGAAGACTTACAGTATTAATTTTTGAATACATGCTAATCTCCTAATTTTAAAACTTTTTGATATTTCTTAAAATCGTCATGAACCTCTGTTTCAAAGATTTTATATTCTCCGCTTTGATCAACAAAACCAAGTTTATGGCAATGTAATAATTGGTGCTCTAAATTAAACTTATGCCCCACATTTCCATAAACAGGATCTCCTAAAATAGGATGATTTATATAGGTCATATGGACTCTTATCTGATGAGTCCTTCCTGTTAGAATTTTTACCTTAACTAGAGAAAAACCATTAGCTTCTTTTATAACCTCATACTTACTTATAGCCTTTCTTCCACTTGGTCTAACTGCCATTTTTCTCCTATTATTAGGGTCCCTGTCAATAAAGGTTTCAATTGTATCTTTTTTATTGTCAAAAATCCCATGACATATGGCAAAATATTCCTTATCTACTTTCCTCTTTTCAAATAAGTCTTTAAAATATTTATATGATTTATTATTTTTGGCTATAAGCATTAAACCTGTAGTATCCTTATCAAGTCTGTGAACTATACCAGGTCTATCATCTCCACCAATATGAGACAGATTGTCATAACCAAACTTATATAATAAGCCATTAACTAGGGTTGCTGTTACTATAGAGCCTGCAGGATGGACCATTACATTCTCGTCTTTATCAATAATTGCATAATCCTCATTTTCATAGATGATTTTTATGTCCATCTTCTCCGGCCTTATTTCTGGCTTTTTAAATAATTCATCTGATATATTTATCATATCTCCAAGTTCAAGTTTATAACTCGGCTTTACTTTTTTCTCATCCACCAGGATTTTCTTATCCTTTATAAAATCTTTTACTTTTTCTCTTGGGATTTCTTCAAATTTATTTGATATGTATTTGTCTATTCTAATATTTTCATCTGCTAGTATATTCATATATAGATTATAGCATTTTAAGACTTTTTGTCCAAAGTTAAGGCGTTTAAATAAATAAAAAAGAGCAAGCAAACTTACTCTTTTAAACTTTCAATCTTTTATCATCATTGTAAACTTCATCTATTATGCATGAACCAAGACAAATATCATTATCGTAAAATACAGCAGCTTGACCTGGAGTTACAGCCTTTGTCTTATCATATTTTATTTCAACCCTACCATCCTCTAGGATTTTTACCCTAGATTTTATATCTTTTTGCCTATACCTAAACTTACATGTACAATCAAATTCTTTAGCAAAGCCCTTAGATGACAAACTTGAAAGTAAAGATCCGATTAGCCTATTTGAAAACAATCTCTCATTATTCTTTCCTTGACATACTATAAGTTCATTTTTTTCTAAGTCCTTACCACAAACAAACCACGCTTCTCCTTCACCACCTATGCCTAGACCTCTTCTTTGACCTATGGTGTGATACATTAGTCCATAATGTTCTCCCATAACATTTCCATCTATATCTACAATTTTGCCTTTCTTAGCAGGAAGATAGTTTGATAAAAACTCATTAAAATTTCTCTCGCCTATAAAGCAAATTCCTGTTGAATCCTTTTTATCTGCTGTAGCAAGATTATTTTCCTTGGCTATTTTTCTTACTTCTTTCTTTTCAAGTTCTCCTATTGGAAAAAGAACGTCTTTTATTTGATCTTGGGATAGTTGAGATAAAAAGTAAGTTTGGTCTTTGTTTTTATCAACACCCCTTAGCATTTTAACTTCTTCTCCATCTCTTTCAACTCTTGCATAGTGACCTGTAGCAAGATAGTCTGCTCCTAAATCTTTGGCATAATCAAGAAAGGCTCTAAACTTAATTTCCTTATTACACATTATATCAGGGTTAGGAGTTCTTCCTTTTTTATACTCATCTAGAAAATATGAAAAAACTCTATCATAATATTCTTTTTCAAAATTTATAGAATAATATGGAATACCTATCTGATTACATACCTTAACTGCATCCTCATAGTCAACCTCTGCAGTACAAACCCCATTTTCATCTTCTTCATCCCAATTTTTCATAAATATTCCAGTTACATCGTAACCTTCTTGCTTTAAAAGTAAGGCTGCAACTGATGAGTCAACACCACCACTTACGCCAACTACCACCTTTATATCTTTCTTATCAGTTTTCTCCATCTATACCCCTAACCTTTTTAAGAATTTCAAATGTATAATCTATATCTTCTTTTGTATTTGTAAAACCAAAAGAAAATCTTACTGAATGCATGGCCCTATCTTCATTATACATTGCCTTAATTACATTGCTTGCTTCTATACTTCCTGCTCTACAAGCAGAACCAACTGATATACATACACCATGCATATCTAAAAATGTTAACAAAAATTCATTTTTAACATAAGGAAAATATAAGTTTAGTATGTGATTTGACGAATTATCTAGGCTTCCATTTATTTCGAAAATAAAGTTAGATTCTTTTAATTTCTCTACAAAATAAGTCTTTAATTCTTTTATTTTCCCTCTTTCTTTTATGGTTTTTTCTATAGATTCTGCCATAGAATAAGCTCCCATCACAAAACTTGTTCCAGCACGCCTATTCTTTTCTTGCTCTCCTCCTCTTATAAGAGGTTTTATACTTTTATTAGCATAAAGTATTCCAAATGAGTTGATACCGCCTATCTTATGCCCTGAAAGAGAAAGAGAGTTACAAGCTAGTTCATTAACATCTATGTCTATATGTCCATAAGCTTGAACACAGTCGATATGAAAGAAAACATCTCTTTCTTTTAGATACTTCCCTATTTCTTTAACAGGCTCAATGGAGCCTACTTCATTGTTGACAAACATCAAAGATACAAGCTTGACATCGCTTGTCATCTTTTCTTTTAAATCATCAAGTGTAAAAAATCCATCCTTATCCACATCTAAATAAATAGTCTTATCCTTATTAACAGCATTTAAGATAGAATCGTGTTCTATCTTAGATGTTATAATTAAATCATCTTTAAAATTAGATAAGATTGTGTTATTAGACTCCGAAGCAGAAGATGTAAAAATTATATCATTGCTATCTGCTTTGATAGACTTTGCAATCTTTCTTCTTGAGTCCTCTAAGATTTTTTTAGCTTTTCTTCCATATGTATGAAGAGAATCTGGATTCCCATCAAAATTTTCCTTATTTTTTAAAATATATTCTAGTATTTCATTTCTTTTTATTGAAGTTGCAGCATAATCAAAATAAATCATAATATCACCTAAGCTGTATTATACTTTAAAATCTCTTAATTTAAATCTTAATCCCTTTTTAAATACTTGTCAGATATTTCATAAATATGACCAAAAACATGGTCTACATCAAAGCCAAATTGAGTAAGCTTATACGCCTTATCTTTATCGTCTTTTTTTATGACTCCATAGTCTAATAAAAGTTTTATCTTCCTACTTAACTCTGTATGAGAAATATAAGATATAGAATCTAGAATTTTTTTATAATTATTATTACCTATTCCTATAGAATGAATTATTTCAGGCACCCATCTTTTGCTAAATAAATCTTCAATAAGCTCTAAACCTTTACTATATTCTTTCATAAATCTCCTATTTTTAACTAACATATTTGTTCCTTGTTGAATATATTTTATTATAATATAATCATACTATAATTAAAATGATTCTAAAAATCAAATTAAAAAAGGAGTATATAATGAATAAAAAATTGGATATATATTTAGCAAACATAATGGTTGAAAACATAAAACTACACCATCTTCATTGGAATATAGTAGGCAAAAGTTTTGTTAGAGTACACGAATACTTTGAAAGCCAATATAATGCATTTTTTGAAAGATATGATGAAATTGCAGAAATTCAAAAAATGCAAGGTTACTATCCAAACGCAGACCTAAAATCATATCTTAATCTTACAACAATTGATGAAATTTCAAAATCTGAAGATATAGAAATTAGAAAAGCTTTAGAAATTTATCTAGAAGATTTAAATAAATTTAAAGAACTTGCTCTAGAAATAAGAAAAGAAGCAGATAAAAATGATGATTTTCAAATAACTAATACTATGGAAGAGCACATTGAAGCTTATAATAAAGAAATTTGGTTTATAAAAGCGAGTTTAAAATAAAAATTTAGAGGCTGATGCAAAATGAATTAATAGTTCCAAAATCATTACAGAGACTGTGTAAAGTTTTGTGTATAGAAACCTCCTGATTAGGGTAAAGAAAAACTAACCAGGAGGAATTTTTATGCCAAGAAAAAGACCGGAAACAAGAAGAAGTAAAATAGCAAAAATGTTAATTGAAGAATATCAGCC
>NZ_JAXDSU010000063.1:0-21919 GCF_034090325.1 Anaerococcus porci | reverse complement strand
CTTCTCACATATTTCAAATACCCAGAAGGAATAAGAAAACTAATATATACAACAAACGCGATGGAAAACTTCAATAGACAACTAAGAAAAGTAACCAAAAATAAAACAATATTTCCAAATGACTACGCACTACAAAAAAGCTTGTACCTTGCAATGGTAGATGCCTCAAGCAAATGGACAAGTAGAATTCGTGGCTGGGATCAAATCTTATCCCAATTATCAATATTTTTTGAAGGGAGGTTTTAAAAACAGGTAAAAAAACTATAAAATCAGCTGCAAATTTTCATGAAAATTTGACAGTTTGTTAAGTTCATATAAAATTAAGATAGGCTCCATTCCTATAGGAATGAACATCTATTGATACACAAAACTATTTACAGACCCACTCAGTATAATTTTTTGTCAAATAAATCAGTTCTTAACTCATCCAAAGACTCATATGACCTTCTATTTGTACATTCCTTCTTCAAAAACTTAAAGAAAGACTCACAAAACAGTATTATCATAATGATATCCCTTTTTAGAAAAAGAAGCTGTAATGCTTAATTCATCAAGTAAATTTTTAAAATCATGCCCGTATATTGGCTACCTTGGTCAGAATGAAAGATAAGATTTTCAGGATTACCACTTCTTATAAAGGCAGACTTAAGAGTATCACAAACAAGACTTGATTTTATAGAAAAATCAAGCTTCTAGGAAACTACACTCCTAGAAAACAAGTCAATAATAACACAAAGATAAGCATGCCTTCCATTAACTTTAAGATAGGTAATATCTAAAACCCAAACACAATTAGGCATACTGGAAGAAAAATCTTGTTTAACTAAATTTTATCTAGAAGCACTATCATTTACACTAACCCTTCTATTAGACTCAGGAGCATAAAAATGCTTGTAATAAGTAGACCCATTAACATTTAAAACCCTACAAAGAGTAGATAATTTATGCTCAAACCTAAGAGTGTGAATAGCATTTAATCGTTCTTTGAATATGGCAATGGCTTTTTTTAAAATTAAATTTTTTTCTCTAAGATAGCATTTCTTTTTTGCAATACTTTAATTTGCTTAGCAGTAAAAACCTCGCCAGTCTCAGTAGAAACACTAGCATACAGCTTAGTACATTTAGCAACGGTAGAAACTGAAACACCATACTCTCTAGCGAGAGAATTAATGGAGCGACCATTCTCATGAAGAGAAACAATGGACATTTTAAAATCTTCATCATAACGTTTAATAGTCCTAAAAGACCTCCTAACAATACAATAAAATATTTCGCATCATTTGTCTAGACAAATGACCTACAGTTCTATTTATTTGTCTACTTTTTTGACTATGTTCCATGTGTTTTGCATACATTGATACTATTTGATTTTCTATGTTGAAAATATCTTTTTCATATTTCCTTAAAGTCTATGGTTTAAAACTTCCTTCTCTATCTCGTGGAATAGATATATCTATGTTGCCATATGATGACCTAACTCTTTTCTTGCTGGAACCATTTCTTGTTTTTATACTTAGTGTTTTTTGACGGTATTTATAGTATATATGCTCATCAAGTTAGGACTTTAATATTTCCTTCCATTGTGCTATCTAAAAGTTCTTTAGGTTCTTGTTGAATATCTTGTATATTTTGGGATTGATATTCTTAAATTAATATTTTCGCTATTTTACTTACTCTTGTTTATGGTCTTTTTCTTGGCATAAAAATTCCTCCTGATTAGCTTTTCTTTATCCCAATCAGGAGGTCTATATACACAAAATTTTACACAGTTTCGAATTTTAATAGTAAAAATATATTTTGAAATAATTAATTAGTTATTTCATTCAAATATCAGCCCATTCGCAGTCTTTCCATTTTTTATGATTATAAACATTTATATCTGCAACATAAGGCCATTTTTTTCTATTTAATATTGCCAAACAACCTTCTATACACATTTTGGCAACATTTATTTGAGCTTGGTCAGACTGGGAAGCACTATGAGGAGATATTATTATTTTATTTGATTTCAATAGTGGATAATTTTTATCAATAGGCTCCTTTTCAAATGTATCAATAGCAGCTCCAGAGATTAATTTATCATCAAGTGCTTTTATTAAGTCTATTTCATTAATTAATCCACCCCTACTGTAGTTAATTATATATGCACTACTCTTCATTAATTTAAATTCATTATATGAAATCATGTTTTTAGTTTCATCAGTAAGAGGAACATGAAGAGAAATAAAGTCAGAATCTTTTATTAATTTATTTATTTCCTCATATTTTATACCGCATTTTTCTACTTTCAAATCTAATGAATCAACATATGGATCATACCAAATCACTCTCATACCCAAGCTTTGACAAAAATTAGCCACTATAGAACCAATATTCCCAACTCCTACTATTCCAATTGTTTTTCCATATAACTCAATAAATTTTTCTTCATTTCTTGCACGATTCCAATTTCCAGACCTTGTAATACAGTTTACCTCAATAATTTTTTTAGAAAGGGCAAATAATGCTCCTATTGTAGCTTCTGCTACACTTCTACTATTAGCTCCAGGTGTTATTACTACAGGAATTCCATACTTTGTAGCTAGATTAACATCTACTGTATCGTAGCCAACTCCTGTACGTCCAATAACTTTTAAATTATGACTGTTTTTTATTACATTCTGATCACAGCTAGCAATGCTAACAATAAGAGCATCTGCATTTTCCATTTTTTCAATATAGTTATTTGGATTTGAATCATTAGCTAAATAATAGCTTCCTACATCATTAATAATATCCAAAGCCTTATTATTTATAGGATTAGTGATTACAAAATTATACATATGACCTCCAATATAAAAAACGGATTAGGCAAACCTAATCCATTTCAACTACTCTATTAGACCGCCTTCAAACATAGATTTCTTAATTTTATCTAAAACTTCTCCAGATGATGCTAAGCTTGGTTTGATTGGAGCTCCAACATCAATGCCTCTTAGGTTAGCCATATCTTTGGTAGCTACAGGAAATGAAGCTAAATCCATACTTAACCTAATAGGGTTCAATTTATACTGATCTTCTAAAGCACCTTCTAAGTCTCCATTGCTATATTTTTCAAATATTCCACATACAATCTCTGGCATAATATTGGCTGTCGAACATACTGCTCCACATCCACCCATTGCGAGAGTTGGATATATAAGCGTATCTTTACCACCCATAACAGAAAATTCCAAATCTTTTGTAACTCTAATAAATTCAGAAAGAGCAGTAATATCACCACTTGAATCCTTCATACCAATTATGTTCTCAACATCATGAGCAAGTCTAGATACTAAATTTGTGGACATTTTATAACCTGTTCTTCCAGGATTGTTATATAACAAAACAGATAAATTTGGAACAGACTCAGCTATTGCTTTAAAATGTTCATATAGTTCTTCTTCTGTTGGTTTTAAAAACATGGGTTGAATTATTGATATTCCATCAGCACCAAGTTCTTCTGCCATTTTTGCATATTCAATACAAGTTTTTGTTCTAATGGCGCCTATTCCAAAAAACATTGGTACTCTTCCCTTTGCCTCATCAACCATTATCTCGAACCCATACCTCATTTCATCTTTATCTAAAACATAGAATTCTCCATTTGATCCAAAAGCTAATATTCCATTAACACCACCTTCAATTACAAAGTTAACTTGTTTTCTTAATTTATCTTCCGAAATATTTTCATTTTCATCTACTGGTGTAACAATTGGTACTACTATACCATGTAAATTTAAGTTACATATAAAAGCCATTTCTTCTCCTTTCACCTCACTAAACAAGGTTTCTTTTTGTCAAATCTCCAATCTTTGATTAGATATTGCATTGCTATAGAATCATCTCTAGCTCCTAGCTTATTATCTATATAGAGCTTATGAGCTTCGTTAAGTCT
This sequence comes from Anaerococcus porci, assembly GCF_034090325.1. Lineage (NCBI taxonomy): Bacteria > Bacillati > Bacillota > Tissierellia > Tissierellales > Peptoniphilaceae > Anaerococcus > Anaerococcus porci. The sequence continues at coordinate 18,003 of NZ_JAXDSU010000063.1, read as the reverse complement.
ATCTCTATTAATTGTGATTCCTAAACCTTTCATAGTTTTAGGGATTGATACTTTGCCGTCTTTAATTTTCATAGCATTGTCACAAAGATCTTGTCCATCTTGCCAAATCCAATGTGTATCACATGCATTATACTCACCAGGAGCCGCAGCGGCTGTATGAGCTACCATTGCTAATGATATATCAAAGTGATTATTTGAATGAACTCCCCATGTCATACCAAAGTCATGACACATTTGAGCAACTCTAACAGAACCAGTCATTCTCCAAAAATGAGGATCTGCTAATGGTATATCAACTGAATTTAATCTTACAGAGTGTCTCATTTGTCTCCAATCAGTTGCTACCATATTTGTTGCTGTTGGGAGACCTGTTCTTGATTTAAACTCTGCCATTATTTCTCTTCCTGAAAATGTACCTTCTGGACCACATGGATCTTCCACATATGTGAGTATACCATGCATATCTTTACATACATTCACTGCCTCTTCCAATGACCAAGCTCCATTAGGATCTAACGTTATCCTAGCATCTGGGAATTCTTCTTTTAACACTTTTATAGCTTTAATTTCTTCTCTAGCCTCTAGAACTCCGCCTTTAAGTTTAAAATCTTTAAATCCATATCTTTCATGTGCTGCTTTTCCTAATGCCCTTATAGCTTCAGGGGTCAACGCTTCTTTTCTTCTTAATCTACCCCAATTATCTGAATCGTCATCATTTGATATGTAAGGAAGATCTGTCTTATCTTTATCACCTACATAGAATAAATAACCAAGAAATCTTACTTCTTCCCTTTGTTGTCCATCACCTAATAACGATGCAACTGGTACCTCTAAATGTTTGCCCAATAAATCTAAAAGAGGAGTCTCTATCGCTGTCATGGCATGAATAATTGTTCTTAAGTCAAATGTTTGCTCTCCTCTGCCACCATCATCAAAGTTCTCGTATTTTTTTTCTATATCTAGAATTATATTTTTACATTCACTAATTTTTCTACCTACTACAAGGTTTTCACACTCTTTAATAGTGTTTGTAATTTTTTCTCCGCCCGGTACTTCTCCAATTCCTTCGTTTCCCATGTCATCTGTAAGAATAACTATATTTCTTGTAAAATATGGGCCATGTGCTCCAGAAAGGTTCAGTAGCATGCTATCATAGCCTGCTACTGGGAGCACCTCCATCTTTGTAATTTTTGGTATGCTCATTATTTATCTTCTCCTACTTCAATATTATTTATTTTTTCATAATATTTAACTATTGCTGAATGATCATCTTTTTCATTTCCGTCAATTCTTAATGCTTGCAATATTTCCATAACTTCTGCTGTTAGTGGTAAAGCTGCCTTAACAGCATGAGATGTATCAAGAGCATTTTGTAGATCTTTAATATGAAGATCAATTCTAAATCCTGGTTTGAAATTTCTTTCAAGCATCATAGGTCCTTTTGCATCCATTACTGTAGATCCTGCTAATCCACCTCTAATCGCTTGATAAACCGCCTCAGGATCAACTCCAGCTTTCTTAGATAATATAAAAGCTTCAGATACCGCTGCAATATTTAACGCTACAACTATTTGATTTGCTAATTTTGTTGTATTTCCTGCACCTACTTCACCTACTCTAACTATTGATGATGCCATCTTTTCAATTATTGGCTTAACTTTTTCATATGTTGCCATGTCTCCACCAAGCATTACTGCTAGTGTTCCGTCTATTGCTTTTGGTTCTCCACCAGATACAGGTGCATCTATATATTTAACACCAATTTCATCTAACCTTTTAGCAAATTTTTGTGATTCTACTGGATTTATTGAAGACATATCCACAATGATTTTTCCTTCTGATAGTCCTTCTGCAAGACCCCCTTCACCAAAAAGTGCTTGTTCACAGTTTGGTGAATTTGGAAGCATTAAAATTATAACATCAGAGTCTTCAGCTAATTCCTTTTGGGATAAATATCCCTTCGCTCCTTCTGTTTCAAATTCCTTAATAACATTATCCTCTAAAGTGTTAACATTAAGTTCATAGCCTGCTTTCATTAAATTTCTAGCCATTGGTTTTCCCATTACGCCTAACCCTACAAATCCTATTTTCATTATTTCCTCCTATTTAAATTTACAATTTTCTTTTATATGCTTCAATTAACTTCTATCTAAAAATAAATCAAGTTATTGGTGCTGGGTTAAATACTACTAAAGCATTGTATAATCCTAATTGATCTGACTTAGTAATTTTTACTCCACTAGCAACATCAATTATATAGTCTAAAAGTTCTTCACCCTTTTCATCAACAGAAGATTTTCCTATGGCAATATCACCAGTATTGAAATCTATTAAATCACCCCATTTCTTTGCTAATACATTATTTGTAGCAATTTTTATAACTGGAACATGGGCTAAATTATATGTTGTACCTCTTCCACTTGAAAATAACATCATATTTATTCCTGATGCAAGCTGACAAGTACCGCACACAAAATCTGATGCAGGAGTTGCTGCAAATGTAAGTCCAGGTTTTTTTATTAACTCTCCTGGTAACAAAATATCTGTTATATCTGAAATTCCTGATTTAGCAACTGAACCCATAGCCTTATCTATAACTGTAGTTAATCCACCTGCTTTATTACCAGGACTCGGATTTGCACTTCTATCTACTTGAGACTTTTCCAGATAATCATCATACCAATTGATTTCATTAATATATTTTTTTCTTAAATCTTTATCTTTAATTCTAGACAAAATTATATTTGAAGCATCTCTAACCTCTGTTACTTCAGAAAATATTACGCTGGCTCCGTATTCTACTAACCTATCTGCAACGTATCCCATAGTTGGATTAGCCGTTACACCTGATAGTGCATCAGAACCACCACATTGAAGACCTATTCTTAATTTTGATAACGGAAATTTTTTTCTATTTCTTTTATTAAGTCTTTTTAATCTTATTTCCGCCATTTCAATTGCTTTTTGAAAAGATTCATGAAAGCTTAGATTTTGTTGAACTAATATATCTTCACTGGATACTGCTTCTATCTTATCAGGTGTAAACTTTTCACACCCTAAACAAATCATCATCACTTCACCACCAAAATTAGGATTTTTGATAATATTGTTTATTATTCTTTGAGGAATTTCGGAGTCTAAAGCATCTATTGCTACACCACAACCATATGTGTGAGATACTGTAACTACGTCATCTACATTTTCATACTTTCCTAGCAAATTATTTTTTATATAATCAACTAATTTATTAATGAAACCCTCTGAACACTGGACATTAGTTGAAATTGCTAGCAAGTTCTTCGTGCCTACTGTTCCATCTTTATTTTCATATCCATAAAAATATCTTTCTTTATTTTTCTTATCATTAACTTTTCTACTTTTATATGGAATATCAATATCCAAAGTTTTTACTTTATTAACATGGATAGATTTAAAATCAATTAACTCTCCAGCCTTTATATCTCTATCAGCATAACCAATGATTTCACCATATCTAATTATTGGTAAATCCTTATTTATATCTTGAATAGCAATTTTATTACCCAATGGAACAAAATCTTTGACGATTATATTATATTCTTTTAAATTATCTCCCTTTTCTATTCCTTCTGCATTAACTACAGTAACATTATTATCTTTTTGATTTATCTTAATATATTTTAGTTCCATTATTTATCCATTCTAAATTTAATTAATGTTTAAAAAAATAAACTAGCTATCATAACAACAATTATTGAAACTCCAGAACCTATAAATGAAATCATAGTTTTAGCCCAAAATTGATCCCTCACTTCAGATAATCCATACAATCCATTAAATACCCAGAATCCAGAGTCATTAAAGTACGAAAACGCTACTCCACCAGCACATGTAGACATAGCTGCCAAAACAGGATTCATACCTAATGATAATAATAAAGGCGCTGTTAATGTTGCTGCTGTAGTAAGTGCTACAGTAGCTGATCCTAAAGCAATTCTCATAAGAGCAGCAATGATGAATGGTATTAATAAAGCTGGTATTGATGTTGATAATATAGCTTCGCCTAATGCATCACCTACTCCTGATTCTCTTACTACCATACCTAATGCTCCACCAGCTCCGGTTATAAGCATAATCATACCTGTTGCCTTGATTCCTTCTTCAATATAATCAAGAACTTCTGTTCTACTCATATTTCCTCCAAGACCATAAACAGATATTAATGTCCCTATAGTTAATGCTATTATTGGATGACCCAATAGATTAAATACTGGTGTTAAAACATTTTCAATACCTGCAAAAGTTACTATAGAGTTTGCGAAAATAAGAATAAGTGGAACTACTATTGGTGCGAAAGACATAACAGGAGATGGTAAATTTTTCTCTTTGTGTAATCTATCTATATCTTCAATTGCTTTTATATATTCTGGTCTAAACTCTTTTTTTGTATAAGTTACTCCATCATCATTAGGTATTAGATATAACTTCTTATTTAACCATTTACAATATAACATTGATACAATTAAAGTAGGAATTGTAACTAAAATACCTGCAATTATCATTACACCGACATCTACTCCTAGTATACCTGCTACAGTAAGTGGACCTGGTGTAGGTGGTACAAATACATGTGTTAATTGTAATCCTGTTGCTAACGCAAGACCTAACGCCACAGCTGATTTGCCTGTTAGTTTTGATAATGCTTTAGCTATTGGTGTTAAAATAACCAATGCTGAATCTGAGAATACTGGTATAGAAACTATATAACCAGTTATTCCTAACGCCCATTCTTCTTTATGCTTCCCTATTTTTCTTATTATAGTAAAAGCTATTTGCTCTGCAGCTCCAGATTTTTCTAGAACAGCTCCCATCATAACACCTAGTCCTATTATAATTCCAGTACTACTTAAAGTATTACCAAAACCTTTCGTAATTGACCCCATAACTTCAGAAATACCTAAGCCTCCGACTAATCCAGTTATAAGCGCCGCAAAAATTAATGCAATAAAAGTATGTACTTTAGTCTTCATCGACAAAAATATCAATACAGCAATACCAATTGCTAGTCCTAGTATCATCTGTGTACCTGATACCATAATATACCTCCCAATATTTATTATGGTTACATTATAGCAACTACTAAATCAAATTTTCTATGTTATAAACTACGATAAATAAGGTTTTCCTTGATTTTTTCTTTGGTTTTTGTAACAATAAAGTTTAGGAGGAAATATGAAAATCAATGAAAATTTAGCACAAAACATAGTAGAAAGCTTAAAAGATACAATAAAACAAGATATCAATTTTATGGACCAAGACGGAATTATCATTGCATCTACAGATTTAAAAAGAATAGGAAGCATACATAACGGAGCTATAGAATGCATCACACTTGGGCGAACTATAGGAATTATTTATGATAATGAATATCCAGGGGCAAAAAAAGGAGTAAATCTTCCTGTTAAATTTGATAAAGAAACAATTGGTGTGATTGGTATTTCAGGAGAATATGAAATTGTAAAAAAATATGGTACTATCATAAAAAGAATGACAGAGATTCTAATTAAAGAAGAGTGGATAAAAGAAAATCAGAATATAGAATTTGAAAATAAGAAATATATAATAGAATCTATATTAAATTCCCAATTGTATAATTTAGATTTCTTGCCAAAAAATATTGAAACCGATGCAAAAGCAATAGCCGTATCAAAGATTAAATTTAACTCAATTGATTTTTCCACAAAAAGGAATCTTATTAAATTAACTGAGTCAAATTATAAAAATAACAAATTATACACATCGATAATACATGATAGGTTTGTCATAGTTTATCTCGATTGTACATATGATGACATTAATAAACATTTAAATTTAATTGTAAATCATGCCAACAATTCTTATAATTTAAAACTTAATTTTGGAGTATCTAGTATATTTTACAATCTTGATAAAGCGCATGAGTTTTACAAACAAGCATTAAGATCCCAGAAATGGTCAGAATATAATAACAAGAAAGGTCCTATACTTTTTTATAAGTATATGGATCTTGGTCTTATACTCACGTCTATTGAAGATAAAGACTTGTATGAATTTTCATATAAAATATTAAAAAATATTGATAATAAAGATATAGAAATATATGAAGAATTGTTCTTCTTATACGGAAAATATAATGGATCTATCACAGCCATTGCTGATAATATGTTTATGCACAAAAATTCTATTCAATATAGGCTTAACAAATTAGAATCTCTTACAGGTTATGACCCAAGAAAATATAATGACTATGTAGTATTATGGTTTGCATTCTTTACACTTAAAAATTCTGAAAATTATTAAAGCAAGACTTAGCTAAGTCTTGCCTTAATAAGGTTACTTAATCTTGTATATGAGTCTAAAGACTTGTTTTACACATCTTCTTAGATTTTCTCTAGCTACTTCTTTATCCATTGCCTCTTTTAATTCAATAACTTCTCCAATAATTGGGAAAAATGCATCTATACCCTCTTCATTTACAACTTCCGCCTCATTTGAAGCAACTCCAGAAAAAGCTATAACAGTCTTTCCATATTTTTTAGCAAGTTTTGCAACCCCTATAGGGGTTTTTCCATAAGCTGACTGTTTATCAAGCCTTCCCTCACCAGTAATCACTATATCAGTTTCCCTTATAATATCTTCTGCTTTTAATAAATCTAGAATTATCTTAATTCCCGAAGATAGTTCTGCATCAAGATAATTTTTAAATGCGTATCCTAAGCCACCTGCAGCTCCTGAACCTGGATATTCACTATCAGCATCATTGATAATTTCTCTTGTTTTTTCATAAAGTTTACAATGCAAATCATTTATTTCCTCGACTTGTTTAGGGCTAGCACCTTTCTGTGGACCAAAAACATGAGCACTGCCATTAGGTCCTGTTAGAGGATTAGTAACATCACAAGCCACAGCAAATTTACAATCATTTAGCCTGCTATCCATGTTACTAATATCAATTTTATCGAGCTCTTTTATTCCCAATGCTGAAGGATGAATTTTTTTTCCTTTATCATTTAGAAAATCTACACCTAATCGAGTTAACATTCCAACACCACCATCATTGGTTGCAGAGCCTCCAATACCAACTATAAAGCTTTTAACTCCTCTATCGAGAGCATCAATAATTATATCTCCTACTCCATATGTAGAAGCTTCCATTGGAGATAGACTATCTGATATAAGTGTAATACCTGCTGCAGCACTCATTTCTATGATTGCTACCTTTTCAGGATGTATGTTTTTATTATCCAGTATAATATATTTTGCCTTGATGTTCCTAAGTAAAGGATCCTTTACAACAAGTTCTGTTTCACTTGCTCCTTTAAGATCAGCTAAAGATTCAACCATTCCTTCACCACCATCAGCAACAGGCATAACCTTAATATTTTCTTTATCATTTATTTCTAAAATAGAATCTTTTATTATATTTCCAGCCTCAAGTGAACTAAGGCTACCTTTAAAAGAATCTACAAGTACTGCTATATTCATCCATGTCTCCTTTATCTTATTATATAGTTAATTATAATAAAAAATATCATCATATTATATAGTACTAATCATAAAATTAAAATTTAAGATAATTATAATGTTGTCATCTATAACAAAGTCTTTTAAAATTTTAACCATTAACTATCTAATTATCTTTATTATCCTATAATTTAGAAGATATCTCAAAAAAACGGTTCTACAATAAATTGTATTGGTGAAGAGAAATCTACATCAACAATTTTTTAAATGACAAGTTGTAAAATTAAATGCGACACCACTAAAAATTAAAAACTCATACTAACTTCGTGTAAAATGTTAATAACGACAAAAACACACGCGGAGGTTAATATGAGCCATAAACATATTACCATAAATGATAGAAATAAGATAGAGGTATTAATGCTGAAGGCTATTCTTCTAGAAGAATAGCAAAAATTTTAGGTTTCCATCATTCGACAATTTCTAGAGAACTTAAAAGATATGGAGATAATTATAATGCTGAAACAGCGAATAAAGATCACAAATCTAAAGCTTTACTTAAAGGTAGAAAGACTAAAATCAATGTTCAACTAAAAGAAAGTATAGTTGAAAAATTAAATTTAAAATAGTCTTCAGAACAAATTTCTGTTACAGTTTTAAATGCTGCTATTTGCTTTAAAACTATATATAATTGGCTATATTCAGGGATTCCTGATTTTGATATTACAAAGCTTAGAAGAAAAGCTAAATCAAAAAAACCAAAAGAAACTCGTGGTCGATTTAATATTGGAACTTCAATAAGAAATAGACCTAAAAAAATAAAGAAAAGACTAGAATTTGGTCATTGGGAATTAGATATAGTTGTATCATCAAGAGATAAAAGTAAAGGCTGTTTAGCATCTTTTGTTGGAATGAAATCAAGATTCTATATAGCCTTACCAATGAAGAATAGAAGTAAAGATTCTATGCTCGATGCAATCAAAAAGTTGATAAAATCCTTACCAAAGTCAGCCTTAAAAAGTTTTACATCTAATAGAGTCGAAGAATTTGCATGCTATACTGAAATTGATAAAATTGGTATAGACTTTTACTTTGCTGATCCATATTCAGCATTGCAAAGAGGAAGTAATGAAAATTCAAATGGATTATTAAGGCAATATTATCCTAAGAAAACTGATTTGGCTAAGATAGACGTAAAAGAGTTAATAAAAAACACAAAGGAGCTTAATAATAAACCTAGAAAATGTCTAAATTATCAAACTCCATTTGATATATTTATGCACGAACTTAGTTTACTTTGAGTGTCGCAATATTATTTGCAATTCATCAAATAAAAAATTAAGAGATAAAGAGTTCAATTTCTTTTAAGATTAAGTACCAAAAATAAACAAAGGAGGATAACTATGTCTTTTAACATAACTAATTGTATATCCAAATCAATTTCTTTAACAGATTCTAACTTATCTTTTTCAGGTGAAATTAATGAATAAGTAATTAACTATAGTAAAACTCTAGTTTATCTACAAGGCAGAAATATGCATTGTTCTGATAATGTGGTTCGAACTCAGATAATTAAATATTTCTCAAGAAAAGTCTCGTTAGATTGTTACTTATCAATAAACAATCAGTCGCTTTTAAACTAAAGAATTAGCGATTTTTTTGTAAAAATTGCTATTATACTTTAATTGCTAAAAAATATTATTGATAAATTTTATTCTATATTATCTAAAAGAACTAAACACTATCCTTTTATCTTTATCTCAAAAAACTTGTGAAAAGGATATATCAAAAATAAATAATATATCTTATTCGACTGTATCTAGATACATTAACCAATGCTTTAAATCATACTCTCTATCGCAATTTAAGCTTGCTAAAAATCTTGGATTTGATGAATTTAAATATATAAATGACTCTAGAGGTTCTATAAACTTTATCATGACTGATTTAGATAGTAAAAATAATTGATGCTGTTGAAGACAGACAGCTTTCTCACCTTAACAAATATTTCAATAGATTTTCTAAAGAATCTAGAGATAATTTTAAAACCATGACTATTGATATATATGTATATATCAGCCTTACATTAGCTTAATTAAATAACTTTTTTCAAAAATCTAAAATTATCTTTTATTGTTTCCATATCATAGTCATTTTTATAAAACTTTACTTAAAGCTAGATTCTATGCTATGGAGAAGCTATTAACATCGAATACAAGAAACTTGAAAAGTATTGGATGCTAATTCAAAAAGACTTTGTTCATTCAGGCTCTAAGGAATTTAAGCGTAGAATTCACTTTAAAAAGCAGAAAATAGAATACTATATTGTGATTAGTTAATATCTTGTGACAATACTATTAAAGAAATTTATAAAATCAATCAATTTCTTTTGCAAGGTTTAAAAACAAAAAATATTAAATTACTAAAAAATCATATATAATCATTTAAGTTTAGCATTTCTGTGCACTTAAAAACAGTTATTGAAAGCTTATTAGATAAGTTTAAATTTATAGCTAATGTTTCACTGATGATATTATAACTTCAGCAAAGTTCTAAAACGTATTTCTTTATTATACTTTAGAAATAAAATATTAATTATTTTAAGATTAAAGTAAAAATTTTATATGTAAAAAAGAGCTAGAATTTCACTTCTAACTCATTGTAAATTTATCTATACTATGAAAGCATTAAAAACCTATTTTTATGTTCTTTTGTTGAATTTCTCTTTATCGAAATTTCCTACAGTATTTGCAACTATTATTGTACCTGCAGCATCTCCTGTGATATTAATAGCTGTCCTTGCCATATCAAGAATTCTATCTATACCCATAATCATTGCTATACCTTCAACTGGAAGTCCTACTGAAGTAAGTACCATTGAAAGTGTTACTAGACCAACTGATGGTATACCAGCTGTACCAACTGATGCTATAGTTGCTGTTAATATTACTGTTAAAAAGTCATTCAAACTTAAGTTAATTCCATAAGCATTTGCTATAAATACAACAGCTACACCTTGCATTATTGCTGTACCATCCATATTTACTGTAGCTCCTAATGGGATAGTAAATGATGATATTTTTTTATCTACACCTATGTCTTCTAAGGTTTGTATATTTATTGGTACAGTTGCATTAGATGAGGCTGTAGAAAAAGCAAAGGTCATTACTGGAAAGTACCTTTTCAAGAAAACAAAAGGATTTATTCTTACAAAAACGGTAAGTAATAATAAATAGACTACAAAAAGCTGGAATCCTAAACCTAATATAACTGACGCCATATAGGATAACATGGATAAGATTACATCATATCCTAAATTTGCAAAAGTTCTTGCAATAAGGAAAAATACGCCTATTGGAGCAATTTTCATAACTGCCATGGTCATGCTCATCATAAGATCATTCATTTCAGTTATAATATTTCCTAAAGTTTCCATCCTATCTTCCATTCCAGCTATCAAAAGTCCGACTATAACTGCAAATATTATTATTTGTAGCATGTTTCCCTTTGCTAAGGCTTCTATTGGATTGGTTGGAATCATATTAAGAATTGTATCTTTCATTGAAGTTTTCTCAGCTGTCTCCATTGCAAATTCATTTGATCCAAGACTCATATTCATTCCCTTACCAGGTCCAATTATTGATGCTATAACTAAGGCAATAACTATAGCCAAAGCTGTGGTTAATAGATAAAATGATACTATTCTTATACCAACCTTACCTAAAGTCTTCGTATCTCCCATATTTCTACAACCATCTGCGATTGAGAAAAATACTAGAGGGACAACAAGCATTTGCATAGCCCTTATAAACATTTGTCCAATTACATAAAAGACCCCTTCAATTAGGATGTCATCTTTGATATGTCCTGCCGGTACAAAGTAGTGCATTATAATTCCTAGTATCATACCAGATATAAGTGCTATAAATATTTTTGAAGTAAGACCTGTTTTTTTATTTACTTTACGCTCCATAGCCGTACTCCTTTCTTAGATAGTCTTCTAGGGCATCTTCCCAAGATTTAAAAGTATTTTTACCTAGTAAGTCTAGGAAGTAATTATCCATCCCCCTAAAAGCAGGTTCAAATTCTACCCTATCACTATCCCTAATTTCTTCAATTTCTGCTTCTATCTTTGTAAAATCTATTATTTTTTTGGCAAAAGTTTTAAAAGAACAAGTTCCTCCACATGAAGCGTGATATATTCCATAAGCATTTGTACCCATTATGGATAATAAAAATTTCGTAAGTTCGTAAGTGGAAGTTGGTGATCCATATCTTGATTTAGGAACTTTAACAAGACCACTTTTGGCTTGTTCAATAATTTTTTCAACTAAGTTATTTTCTCTAGAATAAAGTCTTGATACTCTAACTATGAAATAACTATTAGCAAATGTTTTTACAAACTCTTCACCCAAATATTTACTTTTTCCATAAACTGTTTTTGGCTTTGGTGTATCAATTTCCTTATATGGATGAATTGTTTCTCCATCAAATACATCGGCTGTCGATAAGTGAACTAATTTTGCCCTTACTCTATTGGATGATATGGCAATATGTTTTGCTCCCAAAGCATTTAATAAATATGCCTTATCTGGATTATCCTCACATTCTTGTCTTTTAGAAAGTCCAGAGCAGTTAATTATAATTTTTGGTCTATTTCTATCTATAAATAAATTAACTTCATCTTGATTTGTAATATCTACTTCTTCTTTATCTGTAGCTATAATTTCAGCTTCCAGTGGATCTAGGTATCTAACTAAGGTAGAGCCTAATCTACCATGAGCACCTGTTATCCATATTGTATTTATTCTCATAGTTTTTCCTTTCTAAATATATTAATATATTGTATTATATCATATTGCAATTAATTTTTCATTTATTTTTTCTAATCAGATTTTGATTTATATATAATAAAAAAGCTAGCACAAGCTAGCTAATTTAAACCAATATCTGTCCTATAATACTTATTTTCAAAATATATCCTATTGCAGTCATCATAAGCAATTTTTCTTGCTTCCTGTAAGCTTTTAGCCTTGGAGCAAATTGTCAAAACTCTGCCTCCGTCCGATAAAATATATCCATCTTTAATTTTTGTTCCATTATGAAAAACTAGACTATTATTAACTCTTTCTATTCCACTTATTACTTTATTCTTTTCGTATTTTGAAGGATATCCATCTGATACTAGTATTAAAGAAAGACAATAATCATCTGACCAAATTATATCTTCTCTTGTAAGAGTTTTGTTTAGGCATTTGTCTATTAAACTAATTAAGTCAGACTTAAGTCTAGGCATTAAAGTTTCAGTTTCTGGATCTCCAAATCTTACGTTAAATTCCAATACTTTTGGCTCGTCTTCGTCTATCATAAACCCAATAAATAATATTCCATAATAATGAAAGCCTGAATCACTTAAACCGTATTCTATTTTTCCTAAAATCTTTTCTATATTATACTTTGTCTTATTAGAAAAATTATTTGGAGAATAAGTCCCGACACCACCTGTGTTGGGACCCTTATTTCCATCATAAATTTGTTTATGGTCTTTGCAGGTTTCTAATGGGAAAAGTTTATTATCTGCTACCATACAAAGTAGCGATTCTTCAATGCCTTTTAAAAATTCTTCTATAATAACAGTGGAGCCTTCTTCCTTAAAGATTTTTTTAATAAATATATCTTCAAGAGTTGATATTGCTTCATTTTCATTTTGACAAATTATAACTCCTTTACCCAAGCAAAGTCCATCAGCTTTTATGACTAAAGGATATGAAAATTCTTTCAAAGATTCTTTTGCATCATCAAAGCAAGTAAAAAATTTATACTTAGCTGTAGGTATCTTGTATTTTTCTAGAAATTCTTTGGTAAATTTTTTAGACTTTTCAAACCTTGCACATGACTTATCAGGTCCAAATATTTTAAGTCCATTTTCTTTAAATTTATCTACTATTCCCATGCAAAGTGAATCTTCAGGACCAACTATAGTTAAGTCTATTTTTTTATCAATTGCAAATTCTAAAAGAGAGTCTATATCTGTTGCATCTATATCTATATTTTTACAAAAAGATGAGGTTCCTGCATTTCCTCTTGCAAGATAAATATCACTTACTATTTTCGATTTTGAAACTTTCCAAGCTAGTGCATGCTCTCTTCCGCCATTTCCAATAATTAATACTTTCATAATACTCCTATTTCTTTGTGTATACTTTATTATCTTTGATATATAGTTTATCATCACAGAAATCTTTTACTGATTTAACAAGGATTTCATGCTCTTTTTCGAGTACTTTATTTGCTATTGTTTCAATATTATAGTCTTCTTTAATTTCAATTATTTTTTGATATATTATAGGACCCTCATCAGCATCTTTTGTTACAAAATGAGTTGTAGCACCAGTATATCTTACACCCTTTTTAAATACAGCCTCATGAACCCTCATCCCATAAAATCCCATACCACAAAATGAAGGAATTAATGATGGGTGAATATTTATTATTCTTGATTTAAATGCGTTAATTATCTCTTCTGGTAAGATTTTTAAGTATCCTGCAAGTATTATCAGATCTATATTTTGATTTAAAAGAAATATTAAAAGCTCTTTATTATCAGTTATAACTTTTGTATCTATATTTGCTTTTTGTGCTCTTATAAGACCATAGGCATCTTTTTTATTTGATATTACAACTTTTATTTCTCCATTAATATTATTATTTATACAATTATCAATTATAGATTGGAGATTTGTACCATAGCCTGATATAAGAACTACAATCTTTTTAGTATTTAAGCTCAATTTTCTCTTTTCCTTTTTTTATTTCACCTAAGTCTAAAAGTAAATTCTCATCAATTACTTTATGAACAAGGCTACAACAAGACTTGTCTACAACAAAAACTAAACCTACACCCATATTAAATGTCTCATACATATCTTTTTTATCAAGTTCTCCCCATTTTTGAAGAAGATTAAATATATATGGAATTTCTATATCACTTACATCAATTTTTGCACAAAGACCATCAGGTATCATTCTTGGTATATTTTCATAAAAACCACCACCGGTAATATGACTTAGACCATTTATTTCGATTTTTGCAAGTAAATTTAAAACTTCCTTTACATATATTCTTGTAGGTTTTAAAAGCTCTTGTCCAAGACTTAATTCAAGTCCTTCAATCTTTTGATCTAACGATAATTTTTCCTTTTCTAGAACTATCTTTCTAACTAGTGAATATCCATTAGAGTGGATTCCAGAAGATTTAAGTCCGAATATATGATTACCTTCTTTAATTTTTTCTCCTGTAATTATCCTATCCTTATCGACTATACCAACGCAAAAACCAGCCAAGTCATATTCATTTTCCTTATATAAACCTGGCATTTCTGCTGTTTCTCCTCCAATTAAAGCTGCAAAAGACTCTTTACAGCCTTTGGCTACTCCTGATACTATTTTTTCCATTTTTTCAGGAACTAATTTTCCACAAGCTATATAATCAAGAAAAAATAATGGTTTTGCACCTTGACATAAAATATCATTTACACACATGGCTACACAATCTATTCCTATACTGTCATGTTTATCCATCATTTGTGCAAGCATTAGCTTCGTCCCTACCCCATCAGTTCCAGATACAAGAACAGGGTTTTTAAAATTATAATTTTCAAGACTAAATAATCCAGAAAATCCGCCAAGCTTACTTAATACATTTTTTGAATGAGTACTTTCAACTATGTTTTTAATTAACTCAATTTCTTTATGTCCTTGGGCTACATCAACACCAGAATCTTTATAACTTATTGGCATATTAAATCCTTTCTAAAGGGTTAAATCCGTCAAAACAATTTTCATAATATACCTTATTTCCGCAGGCTTCCCTAAGCCCATCTAAGGAAATAAAACCAAGGGAATCAGCCCCTATAATTTCTCTAATCTCATCAAGACTCCTGTTGTTACTAATAAGATGATCTTTTCTAGGTATATCAAATGTAAGAGTTTCCTCTTTTATAACTTGAGGTGATGCTATTCTTATATGAACTTCCTTGGCACCTGACTCCTTTAAAATCTCAATAACTCTCTTAATGGTATTTCCACGAACTATAGAATCATCAACGAGAACCACTCTCTTACCCTTAATTAAATGTCTTATAGGATTTAATTTTATCTTGATTCCCTTTTTTCTCATAGAATCTGTTGGTAAGATAAAGGTTCTACCTATATATCTATTCCTAACTATGGCTTTTTCATATCTAATTCCTGAAGCTTGTGAAAATCCAAGAGCTGAAATCATACCTGAATCAGGGCTACCAACAACTATATCAGCATCAACTGGATGTTCCCTATAAAGGATTTCTCCCATTTTTATTCTAGCGTCATACACACTTACACTATTTATATATGAATCAGGTCTTGCAGTATACACAAATTCAAATATACAAGGAGCATTTGAGTATTCTTTAGCAAAGTATGATTCTTCGCCATAATCATCGACTATAAAAATTTCACCGGGTTTTAAATCATGAATTAATTTGCCATCTATTGACTCTATAGTGCAAGTTTCACTTGCTACTATATAATCATCTTCTTTTATTCCTACTGATAAAGTCTTTATTCCATAAGGATCTCTTATAGCTATCATTCTTTTTTCATTAATAACTATAATAGAATAGGCTCCCTTTAAATTTGATACAAAATCTCTTATCTGATCTATATTATGGTTATTTAACTTTTCTACAATCTCTTCAACACTGATATCTGTTATAAATTTTCCATCAATAGCTATGAGATTTTTCCTTGTATTATCTCTTGGGTAAAAGAGCCAAGGCATTGGTAAAAGTGATGAATCATCTCCTGAAAAAGGATACTTTATATATCCAAGTCCAACATTTCCTGCAAGAGTTGATATATTATCAAATTTTATATTTTTTGATATATCTCCCTCGCCCTTTATTTCAGATAATTTCTCATGGGCTAATAACGAAATTCCCATAGCATCTTGTCCCCTATGTTGTAAAGCATAGAGGGCAGAATACAAGTTAGGGAATATATTTTTATATTTCTTTTTAGAAAAAATTCCTACAATTCCACTCAGTATTTATTCCCATATATGTATTCAGTGCTATCTATAGTTTTCTTAATCTCAACTCTTAAATCCTTAAGTTTTTCTCTTAAATCATCATATTTTACAGCTAGGATTTCTGCTGCTAGGATTGCGGCGTTTTCTCCACCACCTATAGCAACAGTTGCTACAGGTACACCTGTTGGCATCTCCACTGTAGAAAGTAGTGCTTCAATTCCTCCTAGATGAGATGATTTTGCAGGTATACCTATAACTGGTCTTGTAGTTATGGCTGCTATAACACCTGAAAGATGTGCAGCTTTTCCAGCTATTCCAATGTATACTTCAGATTCATTTTCGCTTTCTTTTACATATTTTTCTAAGCTTTTTAGTGCTCTATGAGCTGATATAACCTTAACTTCAACTTCAATCCCAAAGTCTTTAAGTTTTTTTACGACTTTATCGGCTATAGAACTATCAGATAAGGAGCCAATAATTACTGATACTTTCATTTTGATACCTTTCTTTTATAGTCCTAGATACCTTGATAGTTCAAGTGGTTCAATGTACTTACCATCCTTGTAAGCTCTCATGTTTCCACCAGAAACTTCATCTATAAGTAAAACTTCACCAGAATCTTTATGTCTTCCCCATTCAAATTTGATATCATATAATTCTAATCCATATTCATTTAGAATTTTTTTAACAAGTTTTGCAACCTTTTTATTTTCCCTAATTATTTCATCGTATTCATCTTCAGAAAGTATATTTAATTCTACTAGACCTTCCTTGGTAATTAATGGATCTTCACGATTATCATCTTTCAAAGTAATTTCAGAATATGCATTAAGTTCTTGACCTTCTTTTGTATATAGCCCATATCTTCTTATAAATGAACCAACAGCCTTAAATCTTGTTATAACTTCAAGACCCTTGCCAAATACACTACAATTTTCAATCTCCATGAGATTATTATCAATATCTGCTCCAAGATAATGTGTCTTTACACCTGCTTGATTTATCTTTTCAAAGAAAAATTTAGATACTTTTAGACACTCAGCCCCCGCACCTTCTTTTGAACCAGCTACTTGGTTTCCACCTGTATCAAATACTCCATCAGTTCCAGTCATGGTATCCTTGAAAAGGCAGTACATTTTTCCATTGCTTTCAACTAAGTTCTTTGTTTTACCCTTGTAGATAATATTCATTTTTTCTCCTCAAATTTTAAAATTAAACAAAAATAAACCCAGAAGGATAGGCTACGAAACCTATCCTCCTGGGCTTTTATCCCTCTGGTGTAATACTTTCAAAAAAATATCGTACAGCTCGGTCTTGAATTAACAGATCCCTAGGTACACTTTCGCCCAATTTTCTTGAGCTTATCCTTAGTTCATGTTCATAATACCAAGGTAAAAATTAAAAGTCAAGAACAATTTCAAACTTTTTAAAACATCTTAAAATTCTCAAGT
>NZ_JAXDSU010000080.1:0-26897 GCF_034090325.1 Anaerococcus porci | reverse complement strand
TAAAATCTAGAGGACTATCTGGACTTAAAATGGTAATATCAGATGCTCACAAAGGCCTAGTAAAAGCAATAAAAGAAACATTCATAAATGTAATATGGCAAAGATGTCAGGTACATTTCTTAAGAAATATCCTATCAAAAGCGCCAAAGAAAAACACTGAAGAATTTAGAACTGATATCAAAGCATTATTTAAAATCCAAGATATCTACTTGGCAAGAAAAATGAAAGATGAAATATTCTTAAAATATGAAACCGAAAAGAAATTTCAAAACTCCTTAAACACCTTAGATGAAGGATTTGAAGATGCTTTTGCATATCTAGCTAACGATGTTATTCATAGCAGACTTAGGTCAACAAATTGCTTAGAAAGATTAAATCAAGAAGTTAGAAGGCGAGAAAAAGTCGTTAGAATATTTCCTAATGAAGACTCAGCTATTAGACTAATAGGTGCAATCCTCATTGATATCAATGAGGATTGGATAACATCTTCTAAACTGTATATTAGAATGAAATAGTAATTTTTACACAATATTATGGACTTGACTTTCTTAAATTTTATAATATTTTTTATGGACAAAAAAAGACCTCAAAGCGTAGACTTTGAAGTCTATAATTTAAGTTTATAGATAATATTTTTTAACTACTTTAAGTTCATCATCTAGTTCATATACTAAAGGTTGACCTGTTGGAATTTCTAAGTCCATTATGTCATCATCTGATATATTTTCAAGATGTTTTGCCATAGCTCTTAGGCTATTTCCATGAGCTGCAACTAGAACTGTTTTTCCTTCTAAAAGGTCTTTTGCAATAAAGTCTGTGTAAAAAGGTAAGCATCTTTCAAGTGTTACTTTTAAGTTTTCTGCTACTGGAATGATTTCTTGTGGGAAGTCTTTAAACCTATCTTCAGCTGCTTGTGCCTTAGCATCTTCATCTGAGAGTGCTGGTGGAAGTGTATCATATGATCTTCTCCAAATGTGTACTTGTTCATCACCATATTTTTCAGCAGTTTCTTTTTTATTTAAGCCTTGAAGGGCTCCGTAGTGACGTTCATTTAGTCTCCAAGATTTAACTTGTGGTACAAAAAGTTGGTCTGAGTATTCAAGAGTATAATTACAGGTTTTAATAGCTCTTTTAAGAATTGATGTATAAGCTATATCAAATTTGATTCCTGCTTCTTTTATTTTTCTTCCTGCTTCTTTTGCCTCTTCTACACCTTTTTCTGAAAGATCTACATCTACCCAACCTGTAAATTTGTTGGCAAGATTCCATTCACTTTGTCCATGTCTTACAAATACTAATTTTTTAGTCATTACCTTCTCCTTAATTTTTCCTTTTTCTCAAGCTGTTTTTGCTTGGCTTTCATTGACTCATTCTTTTCTTCATCGATATTATCAATCCAGGTTAGGGCATTGGCCGTCCCTATTATTACACATTCTTGTGGATTTTTAGCGATTCTAACATCGATTTGGAGTCTTTCTTTTATTCTTTGGCTAAGTCCCAAAGTTAAAGCTCCACCACCTGTCAAGAATATTCCCCTTTCATAAAGGTCTGCTGCAAGTTCAGGCGGAGTTACTTCCAATACTTTCTTTACCCCATTTATTATTTTATCAATCGATGGAAGTAAAGCCCCATAGATTTCTTCTACTGGTATAAATATTTTTGAAGGTAGGCCATCATCCATTAGCCTTCCCCTAACTTCAATGGAGTCTCTAATTTCAGCTCCTTGAGCTTTTATTTTTATTTCTTCTGCACTAGATTCTCCAATAAGCATCCTATACCTATTTCTTATATAGTCTTTTATGTTCTTATCAAAGGTATCCCCTGATATTTCTATGGAATCACTTGTTACAATTTGACCAAGAGAAACAACTGCTATATCAGTCGTTCCCCCACCTATATCTATTACCATATTCCCCTTTTCATCGGCTATGTCTATGTCAGCTCCAAGAGCTGCTGCAAGTGGCTCATCTATAAGGTAAACCCTATGAGCTCCTGCATTCTCTGCTGCTTGAAGGACTGCTCTTTTTTCAATTTGAGTTGCCTTGCTTGGTACACATATCAAAAGATTGGGCTTAAAGAAAGACTTATCTAAGGCTTTTTTAAGAAAATATTTAAGCATTTCTTCTGTAGCATTAAAATCAGCTATTACCCCATTTTTTAGTGGTTTAAGTGCAATTACATTTCCTGGAGTTCTTCCCAAGACCTTCTTTGCTCCAATTCCTACCGAAAGGATTTTTCCGCTTAGAATATCTTTAGCTATTACTGAAGGTTCTTCTAGGCACACTCCCTTATCTTCAACATAAACTAAAACTGATGCCGTCCCTAAGTCTATGGCTACATTTTTTCTAAAACGTGACATATACTACCTACTTCTTTTTAAGTTCTTCAACTTGGTCAAGTTTCTCCCAAGTAAAGTCACTATCATCTCTACCAAAGTGACCATAGGCTGCAGTCTTTTTAAAGATCGGTCTTTGTAGATCAAGTTTATCTATTATAGCTTGTGGTCTAAAGTCAAATACTTCTTTTACTATTTCAGTTAATTTTTCATCATCATATTTTCCACTTCCAAAAGAATCTACATAAATAGAAAGTGGTTTTGCAACTCCTATGGCGTAGGACACTCCTATTTCACATTTTTTGCAAAGTCCTGCTGCTACCATGTTTTTGGCTGCATATCTTGCCATGTAAGCTCCAGATCTGTCTACTTTAGTTGCATCTTTTCCAGAAAATGCTCCACCACCGGTTTTTGAATAACCACCATAAGCATCTACTACTATTTTTCTTCCTGTTAGACCTGAATCTCCCTTTGGTCCACCAATTACAAATTTACCTGTTGGATTTATATAAATTTTGGTATTATCATCTATGTATTTTTCTTCTATTACATAGTCTATAACTTCTTTTTTAATATCTTTTTTGATTTGATCAAGACTTACATCTTCCGAGTGTTGGGTTGAAATCACTATAGAGTCAACTCTTTTTAGAATATCATCATCATATTCTACTGTTACTTGACTTTTTCCATCTGGTCTTAAGTAATCTAGAATTTTTTCTTTTCTAACTTCTGTAAGTCTTTTGGAAAGTTTTTGAGCGTAAACTACTGAAAGTGGAAGATATTCTTCTGTCTCATCATCAGCATATCCAAATACCATACCTTGATCTCCTGCCCCTATTTTATCATATTTGTCATTTGTTGACTTATAGTCTTGGGAATCATCAACTCCTTGGGCAATATCAGGCGATTGTTCTATAAGGGAGGTTAGAACAGCTACATTTTGGTAGTCAAAACCAAGCTTTGGATCATCATATCCTATCTCTTTTATAGTATTTCTTGCAATTTGTTCAATTGGTGCATAAGCATCTGTTGAAATCTCTCCTACTACAAGAACAAGACCTGTCGTAGTTACACACTCACAAGCCACCCTTGAGTTTTTATCTTGCTTTAAGCATTCATCTAATATAGCATCTGAAATTTGGTCGCAAACCTTATCTGGATGACCTTCTGTTACAGATTCTGATGTAATAAGTTTTCTCATTCATACCCTCCTAGTTTCTTAGTCTATTTTTTCTAATAAAACTACAGCTCTAGCCTCAATTCCTTCACCACGACCTGTAAAGGATAGTTTTTCGCTAGTTGAGGCCTTTATAGATACATTTTCTATGTCGGTTTTTAAATGTTTGGCTATCATTTCTTGAATTTCAAGCCTTTTTGGACTAATCTTTGGCATCTCACAAATTATAACTGTATCAATATTCCCAATTTTATAATTTCTTTCTTCCATTAATTCTACCACCCTATCGAGTAAATTGATAGAGTAAATATCCTTATATTTTGGATCTGTATCTGGAAATAAATTGCCTATATCAGCAAGATTCATAGCTCCAAGTATGGCATCCATTATAGCATGAACTAAAACATCTGCATCTGAATGACCCAAAAGTCCATATTCATAGTCAAATTCTATCCCACCAAGTATTAATTTTCTATCCTTAACTAATTTGTGGACATCATATCCTATACCTATTCTCATATTAATCCTTTAAAAATGCTTTGGCAAATACCAAGTCTTCTTGGGTAGTCATTTTTATATTTGAATATTCACCTTCAACTACCTTTATTTTTTCGTCTGTATAGATTTCAAAAAGCTGACTATCATCTGTTATGATAAAATCACTTTCAATATATTTTTCATAAAGAAATAAAATCAATTTTTTATCAAAGGCTTGTGGTGTTTGGACATTGTAGACTTCACTTCTTAAAGGCGTACTTTTAACAAATCCATCACCATCTACAATCTTAACTGTATCCTTTGATTTCACAGAGCTTATTACAGCCTTATAAAACTTCAACTCATCCATTACTCTTTTAAAAAGCTCTTTACTTGCAAAAGGTCTTACCCCATCATGGGTTAAGACCAAATCTATGTCACTTCCTACAGCCTTTAGGCCTTCGTATGTTGAAAGTTCCCTAGTTTCTTTGCCATAAACATAGGTAATCTTCTTATTGTATTTTTTTATAATATCTCTTAAGTAAGTTTCATCTTCTTTTCTAATAACAACAATAATCTCATCAAATTCATCAAAGGATGTTATTGTATCAAGGGTTATTTCAAGAATTTTTCTTCCCCCTATTTCTATATAGGGCTTTGCCCTATCAGACTTCATCCTAAGTCCATTTCCTGCTGCTGTAATTACTGCTGAAATTTTTCTATTTTCTATCATATTATTCCTTTGCCTTTACAAATATCATCTTTCCAGCTGATGTTTGTAGGACGCTTGTTACTGTTGTGCTTATATGTTGACCTATAAGATGTTTTCCATCTTCTACTACAACCATAGTTCCATCTTCTAAATATCCGACCCCTTGGTTTCTTGACTTGCCTTCTTTTATAACTTCAATCTCCATACTTTCTCCAGGTAAAACTTTAGTTTTTAAAGCGTTGGCTAAGTCATTTATATTAAGTACAGTTATGCCTTGAACATCTGCAACCTTATTTAGATTATAGTCGTTGGTAAAAATCTTTGCTCCAGTATCTTGTGCATATTTTAGAAGCTTTGAATCAACTTCCTTTATGTCAGGATAGTCAACTGAGCTTATTTCAAGATTTATATCCCTATCTTTTTTAATCTCTTTTACAACATCAAGACCGCGCCTTCCTCTTTCTCTTTTCAAATCATCGGGACTATCGGCTATGTGTTGGAGCTCTTCTAATACAAATTCTGGGATTACAAGTTTTCCTTCCAAGAAATTTATCTTAATTATATCAAGAATTCTTCCATCTATCAAAACCGAAGTATCTATAACCTTAAGTAGGTTATCTTTACTTATCTCGCTTTGATTGATGCTTTTTGTCTTTGTAAGCTTTACATCCTTTACTTTTTGGAAAAGCTGTGGATACTTATCAGGATACCTTGAAGCAATTCTCCAACCCAAAAGACCAAAACCTACATAAATAATAATAGATAATAGCACAAAAATTGAATTACCAACAATTGGTAATGTTAAAGAGGTTAAGGGTCTTGTTGCAAGAAAGGCTAATATAAGTCCTACTATAAGTCCACTTATCCCAATTGCCACAGTCATAGGTGGCATTTGGTCTAGATACTTTTCTAACTTTTTGAAATTATCTTCCATCTTGGTAAATATTACCCCTGATAAAAAATAAAATAATACTGCAAAAATCAAAGCTCCCAAGACATTTATAGTAATTAAAAAAATAGAACTATCTATTGTAATCGCTACAACAGATAGTATCAATTTTATTACAGATATGCCTAGAATAGCTCCAATTACTGCAAACATAATTCGAAATATTCTATTAAACATTATCTTCTCCTAATTTTGGATTATAGACCAATTGATTCATCAATTATTTTTTCAGCTTCTTTTCTATCTAGAGAACCCGCCATTACAAGCTCGCTTGCCATAATCCTTCTTGCTCTATTTAAAAGTTTCTTCTCAGTTGTAGAAAGTCCCTTTTCATCATCCAAGGCTACTAAATCTCTTACCATATTTGCAATTTTAAATATATCCCCTGTCTTTAGGATTTCTTGATTTTCCCTATATCTAATATTCCAATTAGAATTTAGGTCTTTAGGATCTCCATTTAAAATTGCAAGTACTTCTTCCCCTTCTTTTTTTGATATAACATCCCTGATATTCATATTATTAATATTTGATTTAGGAATAGATATATCCATGTTCCCTATAGGCATTTTGAGTATAAAATACTCCTTTTCTTCACCTAAAAATTCCTTGATTTCTACTGAGTCTATAGTCCCAGCTCCATGCATAGGATAGACTATTTTATCACCTATTTTAAACATTTTGACCTCCTAGGTTCTCTATTATATTATAACCTTTTTTAGTCAAATAGTAAAATTAAATAATTTTATAGTATACTATCCCCAAATTAATTTGTCAATCTTTTTTCTTGATTTGCCTTAATTTTTTCAGAATCCCTTGAAAATCCTGTCCTAAATTTGACCGCCATATTTAAAACTTTGACTTCACTTTTTGTATAAGATCCCCCAAAATCTCCATCAAGGGTCCAGTCAATCTTCTCATCACTTTTAACCTTAAAACTTGAACCTGATCTAAAGATAATATTTTCATTTTCCTTATTAGATCTTAAGCCTTCAATTATAGAATTAAGCTCTAGAAGACCATTTGGTTTTTTCACAAGAACTGATTCAAATATTCCATCATCAAGGCCTATATTTTTTTTGTAGAAATTATTAAATCCACCCACAGAAACAGAATTTGTTGCCATAAAATGTATAAAGTCACCTTCAAACTCTTCTTCATCTATAGTAATCTTAGCATGATAGGACTTAAGATTTGATACTGTCTTTACCCCTTCAAGTATATAAGCAAATCTTCCAAATATATTTTTCATGGACTGTTCTGTCTCATAGGAAACTTGAGCAAAGGAACCAAATGCTGCTACATAAGTAAAAAACTTTGAATTAAACTTACCTAGGTCTATATCCATAATTTGACCATTTACGGAAAGCTTTGTTGCTTTCTTTATGTCTGTTGGAATATTAAGACTTCTAGAAAAGTCATTAGTAGAACCTGTTGGTATGTATCCTATAATTGAATTTGTATCACTTCTTAAAAGACCTGATACAACCTCATCTAAAGTTCCGTCTCCACCGCTTACAACTATCTCATCAAAAAACTTAGCATATTCTCTTACTTTATATCTTGCATCCCCTTGTTTTTGTGTAGCATAAACTGTTGGCACATAGCCATGTTTACAAAAATAATCCACAATCATGCCAAGCTGTGAGCTGATAGTTTTTTGTCCACTCATTGGATTATATATAAAAAGTATTTTTTTCATTTGTTCCCTCTTTAAGTTCAAGTATTTTGCTTCTTCTAGTTAAACATACTTATACTTTACTAAGATTTTCTTAAGTTTAAAGTATTGAATCTAGGAAATGTTTTTATTCATATATATATTTGGTGTTATAATGATAACAGAAAAAAGGAGAAAATTATGAAAGAAAAGCATACTAGATTTATAGTAGAGTCTGGAGTATCTATTGCCCTATCATTTATTTTGTCACTTGTACCTGTTTTTAGAATGCCTATGGGAGGTTCTGTAACTTTAGTTTCAAGGCTTCCTATTATAATTTTATCTATAAGATGGGGAATTAAAAAGGGATTTATAGCTGCAGCAGCCCTAGGATTTTTAAATATGACCTTTGGAGGATATGTAATCCATCCTATCCAAGCCATACTTGATTATATTCTATCATTTGCAGCCATAGGACTAAGTGGAATATCATTTGGAAAAAATGAAAGTAAATTTTCATATGTCCCATCAATTATCCTTTCATATATAATAAGTGGAGCTATGAATGTAATAAGTGCTTTCTTCTTCTTTTATGATATGTCTACAGCAAATGCAGCAGGATTTAAGACATTCCTACCTTACGCACTTGCCTATAACTATTCATTCTTGGCAGCAGATTGCCTTATTTTAATAATTGTTTACTTATTAATCTATGATAGACTAAAATCCTTGTTTCAAAAACAAGACCAAATAAGCAAATAGGAAAAAGCTCTTGTTAAAATAAAGTAAGAGCTTTTATTTTGGGGTAAAGGGACAAAAATGAACGTCCCTTTTGTGCCTTAAAAAAATTTAAGTTCTTTATTTTCTATTTTTAAACTTTTGTCAAAGCTCTGTAAGAATTTTTCATTTTTTGAATGACTAACACAAATAATAGTTTTATCTTTGATTCTTTTTATAATATCTCCAATTATATTCTCATTTTTTATATCAAGTCCTGATGTTACTTCATCCATTATTAGAATATCTTTATTTTTATAAAGCGCTCTAGCAAGATCAAGTCTTTTTTTCTCACCACCTGATAGTTTGCTATAATCTATTATAATGTCAAGTTTTCTATCATCCAATAAATATATTAAACCAACTTTATCAAGTATAGCTTCTGCTCTTTTATAGTCCTTATTTTCATCAAATAAGCTTATATTATCAATTAAGGACGCATTAAATATAATAGTTTCTTGAGGAATATAATAAATTTTATCATAGTATGATTTTCTATTAATCTTATCTAAACTAGAATCATTTACATAAATATACTTGTTTTTATCCTTAAAAAGTCCTAATATCAGATGAAGAAAAGTAGACTTTCCTGATCCACTATCTCCCAATATAAGATACTTAGTATTGTCTTTAAGCTCTAAATTTAATTTTTTAATTATAAGTCTATCAGAATAATAGATATCTATGTTATTAAAACTTATAGAATCTATATAATCTATATGTTTCCCATTTTCATTAAAGTTATCCCTATCAAGGTATTTTATATAATCAAGAAAAATATTTTTTGCAGAAATAATTTCACTATATGTATCTGCAACAGACTGTATAGGTCCTGCTATTGTTGTCATGAGTGTTGTCATAGCAATAAGCGAAGGTAAATTTATTAAGTCCTTATATACAAAAATCCCTCCAACAATCCATGTTCCAGAATATAGTATATTGCCAAGTCCATAACTTGTTGCATAAGTCTTTGCAAGAGATGACTCGAATATAATAGACTGATTCTTCAAATTATAAGCAAGTTTTTTAAGTTTATAATAAAAAACATCTCCAAGATTTGAGATTTTTATATAGAACGTATTAGTATTAAACTCATTAAATAAATCTAAATACTTATTCTTAGACTCTATTTCTTTTTCCTTTTTGTTAGATAATATTTTTCTTGAAATAAATGGTGACAGAAATGGTATAAAAGATAATAAAAGCATTATTAATGTAAGGGTCTTTTCAATATATAAGGCTGATATTAAAGATATTATAAACATAAAAAAATAAAGAATAATAGCAAATATATTATTTAAAAATCCTTTAATAGTCTCTAAATCATTTATCATCTTATTTTTAAATTCATTTCTAAAAGTTAAATTAACATCTGATATAGGCTTAGAATCAACCTTTTTTATCAAGTCGTTTCTTAAATAAAATATAATATTATTTGTTAATATAGACCTATATTTTCTAGGAAGATAATCAAAAGATGCTTCCAAAATAAGAAATGGTATGGCAAAAATAGCAATCTTTATCAATGAGTGAAAATCCTTATCTAAAGCATAATTAGTAAGATTCTTGTATAAAAAAGCAACTCCAGCCGTAAAACTTGCTCCAACAAAACAAATAAGCAAGTATATAAATAGATTTTTTCTAGCTCTAAATATATATTCTTTCATCTTTAACCTCCAGTTATTAGGTATTAGAAAGTATTATATAACAATTTTATATTTTCCCAAAATAGTATACAATTATTTATTTATTATTTATAAGTATGAAAAAGCAGATAAGCTTTTTACTTATCTACTTTTCTGATTTTCTATTTAGAAGAAGATTCAGCTATTTCAAGATTTCCTTTAAATGTATAATTGTTAACATAATTTGTAAGGATAAAAAAATCTCCCTTCTTTATAGGATAGGTTTTATCGTCTATTATAAGCTCTCCTTTTCCTTTAACTACTGACTCTAGTAGATATTTATCTTCTCTTTTTAGATTTATCTTATCTTTGACATTTATTTTCTTCACCTTAAAATATTCATTTTCAAGTAAAATTTCTACTTCTTTTTCTAAGTCTTCGTGGATTTTCTTACTATTTAAACACTTTATAGCCTCTTTTGACTTATCTATATGAAGGTCACGAAGATTTCCTTCCTTGTCTTTTCTATCATAGTCATAGAGTCTATAGGTTATATCGCTTGCTTGTTGTATTTCAAGGATTAATGATCCCTTTTTTATGGCGTGAACCATGCCAGCATCAACCCTAAAAAAGTCTCCTTTTATATGGTTTTCTTCTTTTAAAAGATCATCCCATCGCCTTTCATTTATTAGTTTTAAGGCTATTTTTTTATCATCTGTTTTAAGGCCATAAATAATAGATGCCTCATTTTCATTTAGGATATACCAACACTCACTTTTTCCATAAGAATTTTCTTTTTTTGCCATTTTCTCATCTGGATGAACTTGGATTGATAAGTCATCGTCTGCATCTATTAGCTTTATAAGAAGGGGAAATTTCTCCTTTTTTTCATTTCCAAAAAGCTCTTTATTGTTTTTATATAAGTCGTTAAGCTTTTCACCCTTATATGCTCCATTTATTACAATTGATGAAAAATCTTTCATTGCTGATATAGCCCAGTATTCTCCTATATTTTCTGAATTAAAGTCATAGGAGAATTCTTTTTTTAGTCTACTTCCACCCCAGATTTTTTCTACAAATTGTCCTTTCAAAAATAATACTTTTTCCATATAACACCTCTTTTTTATTATACTAAAGATGAGAAAAAGCCCAAGCTTTTAAGCTCGGACTTTTATAATAATATTTATGCTACTGTAAGCCTATTTTTGTGGAAGTAGTTAGTTAAAAACATCAATATTCCTATCACTAAAAGATTTAAGGCACTTCCTATTCCCATTATCATTGTTATCGCCTTTATATTTTTAGATAGCTCTATTGCCAATTCTTCATTTTCTATTACAATTCTAGTTGCTGTTTGTGATGTATCTAAGTCAACTATAAAAAATGATCCTATTGTAATTCCTAAAATAGCTAGCACAACAGAGATTATAATAAATACTAGAACCGGTCCAAACTTTCCTAAATTTTTAAATATCTTATCACTTCCTATAGTAATTGATGCAATAAATTTTACAAGACTTCCAATAATCGATGTTATGAAAGCAAATATTGATATAAATATTGAAAATTTAGGCAATGTATTTATTACGTTTTTTATAAGTTCAAACATTTCACTTAAAGCTTCCAAACCTATATTTGTTGTTACTGCAAAAAATATAAGAATTTCTATTATAAGGAGAACTCCTACTAATAAAGACATTATCAAATATGTTAAAAATCTTGATAAGGTAATATCTCTTGATTTTATTGGCAGTACATCATAAAAGGCCGCATTTTCACCATAGAATCTTTTATAGTCATTTAATATTACTATAACCATGGCTATAGCAAAGGACGAATACATGACAAATATTGACAAAACTAGGATAAAATCAATAATTTGTGAATTGAAATATGTATTTATCCTATTTAATAAAATTGACATAAGCATTGGAATTATCATCCATAAGGATATGTCCTTTATATTTTCTTTTAATTGTTGAGATAGTAATTTAGACATTGAAAACCTCCTCGAAATATTCTTCTACTCCCATTTTGTACTTATTTCTCATTTCATCAGTTTTCTCTTCAAGGATAATCTTTCCATCTGAGAGGAATATTACCTTATCTAATAACCTTTCAACTTGACTTATAAGGTGGGTTGATATTATCATAAGTCCATCAGAGTCAAAATTATCTATTATAACATCCATAATCTTCTTACGACTTGCAGGATCTATTCCACTCATAGGTTCATCTAGAAGGTAAATATCTGACTTTCTTGATAAAGATAGACTTATTTGAACCTTATCTTTCATACCTTTGGACATATTTTTAATTTTCATATCCATGGTTAAGTTAAAGTCTTTTATAATTTTCTCGAACTTTTCTTTTGAAAAATCATCAAAAAACTTTTCATATAATTTTAATATCTTCTTTAATGAATAGTCACTGTCCAAAGGAAGGTGATCAGGTTGGTAGGATACAAATGACTTTGTAAGATAGCTTGGATTTTCTCCATTTATTTTTACATCACCCCTATAATTTTTTTCAAGACCTGCAAGAATTCTTAAAAGTGTAGTCTTTCCTGAACCATTTGGCCCTAAAAGTCCTACAATCTCTCCCTTTTGAAGTCTTAGATTTAAATTATCCAAAACCGGTCTTCCTCCATAATTGACATTTAAATTCTTAATCTCTAACATCTAGTCCTCCCACATATTTTTAATTCCCTCTAGGGCATCATCTTTTGCGATTTTCAAACTTTTAGCACTTGTTATAAAATCATCACAAATTATCTCAAAGGCATTTTTGGATAAGGATTTTATAAGCTTCTCATCTTCTGTAACAAACCTTCCTGCCGTTCTTTGACTATGACAAAGACCATATCTTTCAAGCTCTTGCAAGGCTCTTTGGACTGTGTTTGGATTTACCTCATATTCTTTTGCTAAGTTTCTTACAGAATCAATTTTTTCTCCAGCCTTCCACTTCCCACTTGAAATTTTTCCTTTGAAGTCTTCAAGTATTTGAATATAGATTGGCCTATCATTATCAAATTCCATCATAAAGCTCCTTTACTATTTTTCTTGGAAGATTCCTATGGCAAGACCAAAAGCCATTCCTAGTAACAAATATGTAGGGATATTTTTCATTAAAGTTTCTATAAGAATTCTTATTCTTATCCCCAAATCCATACCTTCTTCCATACAATTGTCTTCTTTCTTTTTTCCCTTATAGAATCTTTTTGTGTACTTATTAAATAAAATACAAGAGCCATTGATACCGCTATTATAGGAAATAATACATCTATAATTTCCCTATAGTCTTCCGTCTTTTGTATCGTTGTATCATTGTTCTACTTCCTTAATACAATGATATTATACATGCTCTCTTCAAATTTTGCAAGTTTTTTTTAAAAAAATAGATAGCAAAGCTTATGCTTAGCTATCTATATCCAAATCTTCAGTTTTCATAAAGGCTTCATTTCCAAAGTAATCTACTCTTATAAAGCCATCTTCAGCTTCAGATAGTACTTTTACACTAGATCCTTTTTTTATCTTATCCCACACGCTTTTCTCATCTTTTCTATCATACATAAAGGTATCCTTATTTACCAAATAGAGCCCATCTATTTGAAATTCTTTTTGAGAATTTTTAGACATGTACTCTTTTTTTGGTTCATTTTCCTTTAAAACTAGGACTTCTTTTTTATCACTACAAGATGATAGTAAAATAATAAGGAAAAGACTCAAGACAATTTTTTTAAATATTGTAGACCACCCCCATTATAGGTGAGCCTAGTCTTTCAAATTCTTTTTTTGCATCTACTACCTTTGATTTACTAGTCTTATTTTCATAAGCAATAAGAATTTTTTCATCATCAAAGGCTGATAAGAGATAAGAAATAGCCTCATCTTTCGACTCATTTATCAAAATAAGGTCAAATTTATTTTTTAAATCAAAAATTAACTTTTTAAATTCATCTGAATTTATAAGGTTTGAAGAATCTTCTGTAAGTGATATATCAATTCTTGCTAGATTATCTTCTTTTTTTATCATGGTAGTATAGTCTGATATAAAATAATTATCCATATCTGTAAAGTTCAAATAAACTGTGTTTTTAATCTTTGCACACTCTTTTGCAATTTTAATTACTATATCAGAACTTTCTACTTCATCAAAGCTTATAAAACCAATAGTTTTTTTGGAATCCGATGCAAGCTTTATTGCGATTTTTTGATAGTTTAATTTGTTATTTTTCATCTATGACTCCTAAGATTTCTATACCTATATTATCAAAAAATAGTTTAGACTTAACTTTTCCTTGGAAAAATTCCTTAGTAACCACTGCTAAAAGAGACAAAACAAAAGCAAATACCGCCAAAAATACAGCTTTCTTTATAGCCTCTCCTAGACCGTCCTCTCTTATATTTACATTTTGTATATATTCAACATTATCTTTTCCTACATATTCTTTTATATCTTGTCTAAATTGTTCAATTATGGCTTGTAAAACTTCACCTGTATCTTTTTCCCCTTTTGCCTTATATTCAAAAGTAATAATTCCTGCTTGGGAATTTAGATTAGTTTTTAGGTTCTTTTTAATAGATTCAGGTTCATCTTCTATACCTAGATTTTCCTTAACTTTCATATAAAGGTCATTTGAGCTTAAAAATTCTTGATAAATATTTGAAATCTTTTCATTGAGCATTAAGGAGTTGTATGTTATATCTTCTCCCTTATTTTCTGAAACCATTACCGCAGCTTCTGCAGTATAAGAGTCCTTTATCTTATTTCTAGTATAAAAAAATCCAAAAACTCCTAAGGCTAATGTTACAATTATTACATATTTTATATTATTTTTTATTATATTTCCTATTTCGGATGATCTAATCTTTTCCATAATCCCTCCTAGTTTGTAAGTGATAGTATAGCTTGTTCATTTGTAAAGAAAAATCCATAGCTTGGCGCATTCACCATAAGAAAAACCGCATAAGGCAGGATATATACAAAAATTGACAAGTATACTAAAAAGTATGTGTATTGGTCATATATTTTTATTTTCTTTAAAAGCATAGGTATGTAAAGCATTTGGAATATCGTAAAAAAGTTCGAAAACCTGAAAGCTATGGCTGTTGATGATCTAAAAGTCAAAAGCACAACAGCACAAAACCATATAGCTTTTATGCTTGCATCTTCAATTGTAAATTTCTTTATTTCATTTCTATTATAATAAATTATGCTTGTTAAAAATAAGAAAATAGCAAACAAAATCCTCGGATCTATAAAGGACATTTCCTTTGCAAATCTTCCCTGAAAGGTATAGGTTAAAATCTTTGCACTCATCCTACCCATACCAATGTTTTCTAAAATTTGTGAAGTAATCCCTAATAATTGTTTACTAAAGATAGAGACAAGAAGACTAAGGCCTAAGGCAAATACCTTGAAAGCATGAGAGAAGTCTATGTGCAAGATTAGAAAGAAAGGTATAAGTATAACTGTACTTTTGTGAAAAGACATGGCAAAAAGCAAAAAGAATATGGATTTTATATACTTTTTATTAACCATCATATAGACACTCATCATACCAAGTCCAATGGCCGACGCAGTCCTTGAAGTCTGCATATCGAATTGGATAAAAATCGGCATAAAAATAAGGGCTGACAAAAATGGATTATCACTTTCTTTTATAATCACATAGGTTGTTGGTACAATCGATAATACATTCATAAGTATTATTATAGCCTGTCTTGATATACCTAAAAGGTTGAAAATATAGGCAAATACCCTAAAACCTATCTCAACAGGATATGAAGACTGAAAAATTTTAGAAAAATCTGTACCAATATCCCTTGCAAAATAAAGATAATTGTAGTAGTCAGAATCCCCTGTTCCCCTAAGGGCAGAAAATATTAAAAATACTGAAAACATAAGGATTATAGCTATATTTCTTTCCTTTTTCTTATCAAAACTTATCATAGAATTTATTGCATAAAGGACTAATTGAATAGTCGTAAACATTAAAAATCCCATTTTAACTCCTTTTAAATATTATATCATAAAAAGAGTAGAAAAATATATTAAGAAAAACATCTAGAAAATAAAATTTTTAGGCTATAGAAGATTTTACCTAAACTTTACAAGTTCTTTCTTTGGTTTAAATATAAGTCCTTTATTATATAGGTGTAAGAAAAAATTCAAAGAAAATATTTAAGAACTATAAGTGGCTCTCTTCCTTATTAAATTAAACTTTATTTTTTCTTTAATAGAAGTATTAGATTTTAAAATCCCTCAAATTATCAAATATTTCAAATTTTAGCTAGCTTATTCAAAAAGCTTATAACTAAAAAAACTAAGCTTTACTAGCAAGAAGGGGATGTTGCAAAATTATGAATTTCTAATGTTTTATCATTAAAATTACTCATAGACAATTTTAGAATAGCTTCCAAAATATGGATGCCAATGTCATGGATGATCTTATAATGATTTTAAAACAATCAATTCATTCTGCAACAACCCCTTTTATTTTTATAAAAAAAGAGCCTTTGCATAATAATAAAGTTCCTCTTTGTATCATTCAAGTTACTCATAGACAGTTCGAGAAACAAGCTTTTTAGCTTGTTAAATCCAAATTATCTTAAAAGAAACTTGCAATAATTTTACAAAGATTAATTCATTATGCAACAGCTCTTATTATTTAAGATACATTCTTATTGTATAGATGCTGAGCCAAATCTTGTTGTTACCTCTATGTCAAGATCTGCAATCTCAGGATTAGTTGATACCTCATATCCACCATTTTTTTGTAATTTATTTTTAAACTTTTCTGAAATATGGTAGGATGGAGCATTTAAGAATGCCTTGATTTCTTTATCTACATTTTCAGTATCAATTGTTACTGAGCCAAATTGGGTCCTTATTTTAATATCTTTAGAATCACCAAGCTTAGAAAATTTTACACTACCCACATTAGTTGAAGCGTTTAGTGTATCTATATTAAATCCATCACTTCTTATAGCACCATTTATAACTTCAATATTTGCCACATCTCCAGATACATTTGTAAGATATATTGGTCCATTTACATTATTTATATTAAGATTTCCATTTGTATTTCTTAATTCAATCTTTCCATTTGTATTATCTATTTCAACATTTCCTGAAGAGTTTATTATAGTAGTCTTAACATTTGTTGTAGAGATTATATTTTCTCTAAAATCAACATCACAAATTTCAACATCACCATTTACAAGATTTATATAAAGCTTATCGTAGATATTCTTACCTAAGTAAAGTTTTATTTCAGGTCTTGCATTAAGTGTTTTATAAGTTTCATTTAGCTTAATTTCAAGTCTATCATCAACAACATCTATAGAAAGATAGTCTTTTTCTACATCTTCCTTATTTTTGAAAAATACCTTTTGATCTACTATAATTGAGCTTTCTTGGCTTCTTTCAATTTCAAAAGATCCGTTTGTAATATCAAGCGAAATTTCATTGATATCATCATCAATCTTTATTTGACTTTCCTTTGCAGTAGCATTAATATTAAACAAATTTGATGGGATATTTAAATCATTAATATCAAAATCTATATCAATATTTGATAATTTTTCACTTGTTTTTTTCATAATACTTTCAAATGATTGGGAAAGCTTGTTGATAAAATTATCGTCATTATTTTTATTTTTATCTTTTCCAACAGCTTCTAGTAGGTCGCTAGCTTGTTCAACTGTAATCTTACCTTCTTTAAGCATATCTAAAATCATTTTCTTTTCTTCATTCATCTTTTAACTCCTTTAAAAGTTCACTCGCTTGATCTGGAGAAATCTCTCCATTGTCAAGCATATTCAAAATCTCAATCCTAGATTCTCTCTTATCAATCTTTCCACCAAGTTTTTTAACTATTTTATCTATTCTATTTCTGACAGTTGGATAAGAAATGCCAAGTATTTCACCCACATCTTTTATACTTCCACGTTTTTGTAAAAAAATTTCGATAAATTCCAAATCTTCACTATCAAGCCTTTGAAACTTACCCATCTCAAACTCTCCTCTTACTTCAGTAAGGCAGGTATTACATTTATATGATGTGATAACCAAGTCGTCACCACAATTAGGACATTTATTAATCAAAGCTAGCCTCCTTTATAAGATAAGTATACCAGCTTTTTAATTTTTGTAAAGTTTTATATTAATATTTTTAATATTTGATTTTAATTTATTAATTAAATTGATATTGTTTTTTAAAATTCTTATTCTAGAATACAAGACTTTTTATTTTAATTTTAAGGTGAATTTTTATTTTGTATTATAAAGTTATCTTAAATAAACTTTGCTTCTTCAATTTATGGAAAGAAAATGAGTACAAGTAAAATCACAGCTTCCTCAGTCCCATTGTATAAAACATAAATTTAAATATAAAAAAAGATGGCTTTCACCATCAAAATTAAAGATTAATATTAGATTTTAAGGAAAAATCATACTAATTCTTTTATCCAATAAGCCTTAAGAGACCTTATTATCCATATAATAGTATTTATTACAAGTGCTAGGTTAAAAGCAAAATTAAGTAAAATTAACAAGGCATACAAGTCTACATTCTCCACTATCCTAAAAGGATTTGTAATTGATATGAATGATGAAATCAAAAATATCAAAATCCATTTTATGCTCGTTTTTAGATTTTCATTAAAGTCTACAAAAACGAAATTCTTGTTTTTGTATCTTTTATTGAAGTAGTTTCTTCTTTTTTTGTGTTCTTCTCTGCCTTCTCTATCATTTTGGATAAGACTTGAGTAATAAAATACATTATCCTCATAGGAAGATGAGTATTTTCTGAGTTTTTGACATTCCTTTTTTGAAAAGTCTATATCAAGAATTCTTTTTGTTATATTTGCTTTGGACTTATAAGAAATTCTTTTTTCTCTTATATTTTTTAATATTTCTACATCTTTTTCATTTTCTATCATTTTTAGAGTATCTTCTTCATACTTGTTTATAATTTTTCTTGATAAAAAATAAAAAGACACTAAAAGAAATATTACTATAAGTTGACCTAGCAAAAGTAGAATAAAGCTATTTACACTTATACTTGTGATAGCTATCATAACTAGGCTTGGTAATAATATTATAATTAAAGCGTAAATTATAAATTTTATTATGCTTCTCATTTTATTCTCTTTCTAACAAGTCCTCATAAATTTCCTTAAGCCTAATACCTATCTTTTTTAATGATTTTTCTTCAGCCTTTTTATAACCTTCTTCTTTTAGGCTTGGAAGTTGATCTTCTAGGATTTTTATAGACTTTTCTTCAAATTCATCTATCGTTTTTGCCTTATATATTTCTTTACCATCTATTAGATTTTCATATATTTCTATATCTCTAATTAAAATATCTGTTTTCATAGCAAGGGCTTCAAGCAGAACTATACCTTCTGTCTCTTCATGGGTTGGAAATATATAAAGATCAGAGCCGCTGTAGGCTTGTCTTAAATCATCTTGTTTTACATAACCTGGAAAGTGTAGGTTTTTTAAATCTGTCTTTACAGCTCTTTTTATATTTTCTGGGACAAGATTTAAATTGAGTTCACCAAACCAAACAAATTCATATTGTGGTAGTCTTTTGGCAAGTTCAACAAAGTCAAGGATTCCTTTTCTATATATAAAAAGTCCTACAGATATAATTGACTTTTTATTTTTATCAAGTCCATATTTTTTGTAGAAATTTTCCCTATCTCCATCTTTTTTTTTCCAAAAATCAAGATCTATCCCATTTGATACAACTTTTATCTCTCTATCTAACTTATATCCTTCAAGTATTTTTCTTGAATAGTCAGTAGGAGTAAGGATTATATCCCCCTTTCTATAGGCATATACAAGCCAATTTTTAAAAATCGGAGCTATCTGATTTGAAAACTTAAAAGAATTTTTAAAATCCTCCTTAGTTGAGTGAGCATGATAAACTATTTTCTTCCCGTCTTTTTTTGCCTTATCAGCAAAAAGGACAGATTTTGGAAAAACTGTATTTATGTGACATATATCATATTCATCATTTTTATCAAGACTAAAATCAACATCTGCAAGCTTAAGGGCTTTTATCTGGTGATCTATAGCCTTTCCTACACCTGATTCTTTTACTGTATCATAATCATCAAAATATATTAGTACTTTCATTTATTTTTCTTTCTCTAGTGCTTTTTCATATAGTTTTTCGCACTTATTACCAAAAGATTTCACAGAAAACTTCTCTAAAGCATATTCTCTTGCATTTTTGCTAAGTTTTTTATTTAAGTCTTCATCTCCTAGGACTTCTTTTACATATTTTTCAAATTCATTGAAATTTTCATATTGATATCCGTTAAATCCATCTATTATTACCTCTTTAAGGCACAAATCTTTCCTACAAATTGCAGCTATCCCATTACTTAAAGCCTCATAGTATGTTAGTCCTTGGGTTTCTGAACTACTTGCTGATACAAAAAGATCTGCCATCCTATAGTATTCATTTACTTCTTCTGACTTAACCATACCCTTAAAGTCTATCTTTTTATCAAATTGTTTAGCATATGATTTAAGATTATTTAGATAAGGACCTCCACCTACTAGGATAAATTCTAAATTTTTTATATCAAGCTTTTGGTAATATCTTATAAGCTCTTCTATATTTTTCTCTTCAGCAAGCCTTCCCAAATAGAGGATTACCTTGGCACTTTCGTCTATATTATGAATCTTTCTACAGTTTTTCTTATCTAGAAGTTCATCTGGCATGTGGATTCCTGTAGGTATAACTACGATTTTTTCTTTTTCTATTGTATATCTTTCTAAGATTTTTTCAGTCTTTATACTTGGAGCTATTAAAAAGTCTGTCCTATCAGCTATGGCCTTTGAGAATACTGAGATAACTTTTTTACCTACTTTTTTTGAAGGTGAGAAATAGTGGGTGTAGTCTTCATATATGGTGTGATAGGTATGAATTAAAGGGCATGATGCCTTTTTTGCTATCCTGACTGCCATCATAAAGGTTGAGAACTCACACTGACTGTGGATTATATCTGGTTTCCATTTTTTAAGCTCTATTATATATTTGTTTCTTAAAGTGGCTGAAATTCTTGCTTCCGGATAAATTTTTCCAGCCCCCAACGACCCTATATAGTAAATATTATCTTTTCTATAGCTTTCAGTCGAATTAGAGAGGGTTAGCACTTTTACATCATGGCCTTGATTTTCCAGATATTCTTTTAGGTTTAATATGGATCTTACCACACCATTTATAACTGGATAATACCAATCCGATGTTATTAAAATTTTCATTTTATCACCTCTTTATCTTAGCTTATAACATAATTTTATAAATTATATAAAGCCTTATTATTATTTTAGACAATAAGTAAAAATTTTTCAATTTTTACTGTAATGAATTTTTTATCTTAACTTACAGGCAAATTTCAAGCAAATTAGTTAAGATAATTTTATAATAAGACTATCTTTTCTTTTGTTAAAGTGATGAAAATTCTACTCTTTTAAAACTTATATTAATAGACCATTTTTATAAATAGGGTATACTAGACTATATGTATATAAAATAGGAGAGTGATTATTTGGGGAGTTTAATAGTTGGGAATATTATGCTTTTATTTTTCTCAATTTATATAGGAGTATTTTTTAGAAAATTTTATACATCTTATCCAAAAATGAAAGTAGGTTTTCATATTTGGGAAGTATGCTATAGTAAAGAAACATGGAATTATGGCAATAAGTTTGCAGGTAAAGTTTCAATTGTCCTAGGTATTGTAATTTTCGGACTTATTTATCCTTGTTTTTTATACCTAAGACTTTATAAGAATATACTTATATTTAATAGAAATCTACTTATATTTATTTTTATAGTTCTAATAGTTATTTATCTTGTACTTTTACTTCAAATAGTAAGATGGCATATGAGAAAAAAATTTAATTTAAGAGATGAAAAGGAAGATTAAAAATAAAAAAAGCTAGCCTTACTTTTTTTGTAATGTTAGCTTAAATTATAAATAAATTATTAATATTTCTTTTACTCGAATAAGGATTTTCTTGAATCAAGATATCCTTGCCTTCTTTTGTCATTTCATTTAAAAACTCCAAGTCTTTTCTATCAACATAAAAATCTTCAGAAAGAGCTTTTAGACCTTTTTGAAATTCCTTTTGACCTAAGGCTATTAGGTCTATTTTTATACCTAAGCTTATTAGTTTTTCCACATCTTTAACAGTAGATACAAAAATAAGTGTCCTTGTTGAGTCTTCTTCTAAAATCGCATTTTCTAAATCTTTATGCTCTAAAAATATGACCCTTATCCCATTATCAATTTCTAACCTAATTAGTTTCTTTTCAAGATTTAATCTAGAGAGTTTGTCATTTAATACAATTACCTTATCAACCTTCAAAAAATTGGCCCAACTAGATACGATATTAGGATCTCTAAGTCTGTCATCTATCCTTACAATCATCTTATATTCCTTTCTTTATTCGCTTTAAGTATACCAAAAAAACATAGAAAATCAAGTGAAAACAAGAAAAAGCACTGAAATTTCAATGCCTTTTCCCTATATTTTTATGAAAACACTTTTGACTTTCTCTATATATTTTAATCTTGCAAGTGAAAGCAATCTCTCCTCTTATACCTATTTCTTAGCTTTGATGAGAAAGAATATCCTATTTCTTTAAGAAATTTAAAAACTCAATCGATTCCTCATCTTAATTCTCATAACATATAAAAGAGTGATTATAAGGATGATTTATATATACATCTTATCCCATTAGATAACAACATTGCAGTTGCATTAATAAATTCTATAAAATACATAAAATGTCTAATGCAAATCTCTATATATTAAAGAATCCTATTTATCATCATGTTTGCAAGCTTATGGATCTATCATTTAAGTCAGATAATATCTAACACTATAGATTGAAAACTATACCCTTCTTACCTTGCTTATTTCTGTTGGGCTATCTATAAGAAGGTCTGGATTATAACTTAGAAGAAAATCCTTACCCCTAAATCCCCAAGAGCAGCCTACTGTAAATACCCCAGCATTTTTCCCACATTCTATATCAACTTCACTATCCCCAAAATAAATAATATCAGTAAAGTCAACACCAAATCTTTCCTTTATTATAAACATACCCTCAGGCGAAGGTTTTCTTTTTATATCTTCCCTATAGCCCAAAACATAGTCAAAATATCCTCTACCAAAAATCTCTTCTATGACCTTTTTACAAGTAGAATCTGGCTTATTAGAAAAGGCTACAATAATCTCCCCACTTTCTTTAAGCTTATTAAGCTGATCTATAATCCCATCATAAGGTTTTGTTAGGTAGGATGGATTAGAATCGTACTTTTTATTGTAATAATTTAGAATCTCAAGTCTTTTCTCTACATTATTTTCAAAATTTATATAATCTAGGCTCTTATTTATCAATACAACAGGACCATTTCCAACAAACTCTCTAATCTTTTCTTTAGGAAGCCCCTCTAATCCAAAATCTTTTAAAGATTCATTTATATTATAGGCTATGGAATCAATTGTATATAATAGTGTTCCATCTATATCAAAAATATACATTTTATCTCCTTAATATCTTTGCTTAAATTTCAATAATAAAAAACCAGTATTACTATACCACTTATCCATGGTATAATAAAAGAAATACTTTAAGTTAAAAAGAAAAAAAGAAAGGAAATTATGAATAAAAGAAGAAATTTATCCATGTTAAGTGATTTTTATGAATTCACTATGGCTTATGGATACTTTGAAAGCGGAATGAAAGATACTATTGCTGTATTCGACGCATTTTTCAGGAAAAATCCCGATGATGGAGGTTTTGCCATATTTGCAGGACTCGAGGATATAGTAGAATATGTAGAAAATATTCATTTTGATGAAGAAGATATTGAATATTTTAGAAAAAATACAAACTTTTCAGAAGAATTTTTAGCTTATCTAAAAGACTTTAAGTTTACAGGAGATATTTGGGCCTTTCCAGAAGGTTCTGCCATGTTTCCATCAGAGCCTATTATTACAGTAAAGGCTCCAATAATAGAGGCACAAATATTAGAAACCTACCTACTATTATCTTTAAACTATGGATCTTTGGTTGCAACAAAAACCAATAGGATAGTAAGAGCTGCAAAGGGAAGAACTGTAATGGAATTTGGGGCAAGACGTGCCCAAGGACCTGATGCTTCTGTAAAAGGAGCAAGAGCTGCTTTTATAGCAGGAGCGCCTATCACATCAAATACCCTATCAAGTCAAATGTATGCTTATCCAGCAGGAGGAACTATGGCTCACTCTTGGGTTCAATCATTTGACTCAGAATATGAGGCTTTTTTAGCCTATGCCAAACTTTATCCTAACAATTGTATCCTTCTTGTGGATACATATGATGTTTTAAAACAAGGTATCCCAAATGCAATAAAAGTGTTTAAAGAAGTTTTAGATCCACTAGGTCTAACAGGTGGAATTAGAATTGATTCTGGTGATATAGCATACCTATCAAAAGAGGCAAGGAAGATGCTTGATGATGCGGGTTATAAGAAAGCCACAATAGTTGCATCCAACTCACTTGATGAGTATAAAATTGAATCCCTACTTCAACAAGGAGCGGAAATAGACTCTTTTGGTATAGGGGAAAGACTAATTACTGCAAAAAGTGACCCTGTTTTTGGTGGCGTTTATAAACTTTCTCAAATAGATGATGAGGATGGAAAAAAAGATAAAATCAAAGTTAGTGAGAATGTTGAAAAAATAACAACTCCAGGCCTTAAAGAAGTATATAGACTCTATGATAAAAAAACAGGCAAGGCTGAGGCTGACTATATAACTTTAAAGGACGAAGAAGTTGATGATACCAAGCCTTTGGTAATATTTGATCCTCACTTCACCTGGAAAATGAAGAGAATGGAAAACTATAAATTAAGAAAGATGCAAATTCCAATATTTGAAGATGGTAAGAGAGTTTATAAATCTCCAAAAATCGAAGAAATCAACGAATATTGCAAAGCAGAAGTAAAAAGCTTATGGGATGAAGTAAAACGATTTGACCAACCTCATAACTACTATGTAGACCTA
The DNA here is from genome assembly GCF_034090325.1 of Anaerococcus porci. Lineage (NCBI taxonomy): Bacteria > Bacillati > Bacillota > Tissierellia > Tissierellales > Peptoniphilaceae > Anaerococcus > Anaerococcus porci. Next base: position 2,104 of record NZ_JAXDSU010000080.1, on the reverse strand, counting down.
TCACATGACTTATGGAACTTAAAGCAAAATCTCATTATGAAAGCAATGAGTAAATAATGATAGCTATAATTAGTGGAGCAAGTTCTGGTATTGGCTTTGAATTTGCAAAACAAATTGACGATAAGAATTATGAAGAAATCTGGCTTATAGCAAGAAGAGCTGAAAAGCTTAATCATTTAAAAAAAATCCTCAAAACAAGGGCAAAAATACTTGCCCTTGATTTGTGTGAGGAAAAGTCTTTTGAAATAATTGGAGATGAGCTTAAAAAAACAGACAAAAAGATAGGTCTATTGATAAACTCTGCAGGGGTAGGCATTAATGACTATTATAAAAAAACTTCATTAGAAGATGATTTAAGGACTATTGACTTAAATATTAGGGCCTTAATAAGCCTTAGCAAAATAAGCCTTAAATACTTCAAAAAAAATGGAATAATTTTAAATATTTCTTCATCTGCAAGTTTCATTCCTCAACCAAAGTTTGCAATCTATGGGGCAAGTAAGGCATTCGTCCTTTACTATTCAAGGGCTATAAGACGAGAATTTAAGGATATAAAAGTTTCGGTTTTATGTCCAAATAGAGTTATGACAGAATTTATAAAAGATGATGATAAAAAAACTATAAAAGACTTGGGTAATGAAGATATTAAAAAGCTTGTAAAGAAAGCTTTAAAGCAAATGGGAAAAAAGGATATAATAAGCTCCCACCCTCTTTCAAAACTTCTTCTTCTCATATCAAAAGTTATACCCCATTCTTTGATTATGAAATTTGAGAAGATGCTGGGCATGTATTAATTGATTTTTTTTGAATTTAAAGAATGAAAATTTAATATTGAATAAATCATCTAATATTTTGTTTAATTTTGTTTCAAGTATTTTTCTTGGCATAAAAATTCCTCCTGATTGCATTCTCTTTATCCTAATCAGAAGCTTTTAATACACAAATTTATATAGTATCTACTTTTCTACCCCTAGGGGTAGAATTTTTTGCTATATTTTTCTCTTATTATTCTTCAATTTACTTTTTTACTTAATTTATTAGCTAGGATTTGATAAAATATTTATTTTGTTAGATTCAAGTTAATTAAAATAAATTTAAAATCAATTTAATTTCTTCTATATAATTTTATCTCACCCTAGCTAGTTATCCATACGCCTTTTTAATCTTTGTAATATATAGACAATATATCATCTATTTTACTAATTTTATAATAGATATTTTCAAATTTTTGTTATATTATCCTTAAAAAACTCACTTTATTAGTTTATTTTAATTTAAATTTAGGTATACATTAATAAAGCTTTTTAATTTATAATTCAAAATATTTATTTATAAATTTTGAAACTCCATTATTCAAATTAGAATCAGTTAGATAATCTGACTTCCTTTTCAAAATTTCTTTTGCATTTCCCATTGCTACTGATAATCCAGCAAAATCAAGCATTTCAATATCATTAATATTGTCACCAAAGGCCATTACATTTTCTCTTTTTAGTTTTAAATACTTACATAAAGTTACTAAACCTTGACCCTTTCCTGAGTTTTTATTAAGAATTTCCAAGCTAAAAGTCTCGTTTCTCATTAGCTTATATTCCTTAGATAGTCTTTGATAATTATAATTTTCAAACCTATCAATTTCTTCTTTTTTTCCCATTATATTTATCCTACAAATGGGTTCGTTATTATATTCTTTTAGTTTTCCACTTTCCATTTTTAAAATTTTTTGGTCATGAATAAATGCTTCATTATAAATAATGTTATCATTATATAATTTGCTGTCAGTATAAAATGTAACTTGTAAATCTTTAAAAGGCTTAGTTAAATTTATCAATTTACTATAATCTTCAATAGTCAAAGCATTTAACTTTATATATTCACTTTCTACATTAGGCTTTATTATAGAACCCGTATTAGTTATAGAATAATTATTTTTTCCAATCAAATCAAGATCTACTAAAAACCTTTTAAATCCTTGATATGGTCTTCCAGTACATATTACTATTTGAAATCCTCTGTCTGATAATTTCTTGATAGAGTTTATATTCTCTTTGGATAGTTCCCTATTTCCATCTAACAAAGTTCCATCTAAATCAAAGGCTATTAA
>NZ_JAXDSU010000077.1:0-7325 GCF_034090325.1 Anaerococcus porci | reverse complement strand
TATTTTGGTTTTAAAAGTTTTATGAATGGGGAGAAATAGATGATTAATAATTTAACTTTAGTAGGTAGGCTTACAAGAGTTCCTGAGCTTAGGTATACAAGAACAAATATTGCTTGTTGTTCTTTTGTGCTTGCAGTGGATAGGGAAATGAGCAAGGAAAAAAAGGAGGAAGCAAAGGCAAATAATTATCCTACGGCAGATTTTCCGAGGATTGTTGTTTGGGGCAAGATGGGAGAAGTTTGTTCAAAGTATCTCCAAAAAGGTTCTTTGTGTGCTATAGTTGGTAAAATCCAAACTGGTTCTTATAAGGACAAGGACGGAAAGATGGTTTATACAACTGATGTTAGAGCAGACAGGGTAAGGTTTTTGGATATTAAGTCTGGTGGAGATAATAAGGCTAAGGCTTATAACAATATAACTAATATTGATGATTATTTTGATGATGATTTTGTGGAGTTTGAGGATGATAATATTCCTTTTTAGGTGATTTATGGAAAGATTATATTTTATGGTTACAGCAGATGAATTGGAGTGGCCTATTGCTGTTGGTAGGTCTATTGAGGAGTTGGCAAAGGATGCTGGCAAGTCTGAGACGACTATTTACTCAAAAATGAGAAGGCAAAAGAAAGGTTTAAAGATTATAGGATACAAAGTGGAAGTTGTGAAGGTAGAGGAATGAGTGGAGGCTCTTTAAGTTATATTTGCTACAGCATTGAAAATAATTTAATTGGGGAAATGCAAGATGAAATTATGAATGAGTTTGTAAAAGATTTTGCTGAACTAACTCATGATTTGGAATGGTGGTTGTCGGCTGATTATGGAGAAGAAACTTATAGGAAAAGTTTAAAAGAATTTAAGAATAAGTGGTTTAAAAATTATAGTGAAAGAGAAAAGGAAGCAATCCTAAGAATAAAAGATAGAGCTATAAAGGAAATTAAGGAAATATGAGTTTATATGCTGTGGAGGTGGAAAATGAAAACAAAGATTAAAGTTGTATTTAAAGATGATATGAAATGCTTATTTAATGCAAATTCATTTAGATTTGAAGATGACGGATTTTGTTATTTGGAGTTCGCTGACAAAGATGATGATTTTATAAGACTTGATGCTTGTGTATTAATATCTGAAATTAAGTATTTGAAGTTTGTGGAGGTGGAAGAATGAGTAAAGATGAAAAATCAATAATACTTGATTTTATGATTATAGTTTTAAGTTGGATTTTTTTATGGTTGGGTGTTGATAAATTAACTATAATTTTAAGTTTGTTATCAGTTACCTATTTTGATGTAATTTGTTTGAAGTGGGAGTTGAAAGAATGAAAAGTGATAAGGAAAAGTTATTTGATATGTTTGATGTTTTTGAGAATGCTATAAAAGAAGTTGAGGATATAGGCGAATATGAAGATTATGATTTAGATCAAAAGATTGAGGAAATTTATAATAAATTAGAGGATTTAAGTATTGATGTTTGGGGATTGATTCGTGAAAGGGGTTGGAGTGATGAATAATCTCCAAAGTTTTAGGTCTTTACAGGCCAATGGTTTTGGTAAAAATTTTGAGAAATTGATTGATTTGGCTTGTAAGTATTATAGGGATGAGGGCAAGGCTGATATTTCTAAGATTGATGAGCCTTTTAGGGTTATTAGGCTTAAAAAGGCTGGTCGATTTGAGGGTCAGTTTACGAAAAATGCTAATCCTGATTTTGAGGGAACTCTTGATGGTGGTAGGTCTATTTGTTTTGAAGCGAAGTATACTTCTTCTGATAGGATGAAACAAAGTGTGATTTCGGATAAGCAAGCCGAGGTTTTGGAGATTAAAAGTAAGCTAGGTGGTCTTGCTGGTGTTTGTGTTGGGATTAAGGATAGGTTTTTTTTTATTCCTTGGCAGGTCTGGGCAAATATGAAGGAGTTATTTGGTAGAAAGTATGTTAAGGCTGATGATTTATCCCGATATGAGGTTATTTTTAGGCAAGGGGTCAGATTTTTGGATTATAAGTATGAGTAAGTTTTTAAATATTAATGATTGTTCTTTATTTTTGGAGATTGTTATTTATGTTTTGAAAAATAGGTTTGATTTTTCAGATAAGGATATTGAAGATTTTGTTTGTGAAGTTGAAATGAAAATTGATGATAATTTTGAGGAGGGTTTTAATGATTAAGTACAAGGCACCTTACATATTAAGTAAGAAAGATGGAGATATTGGATATGATGTAAGAGCTATTGAAGACAGGTTGTTAGAGCCAATGGAGACTGCTACTATTTCTACTGGTGTTTTTTTGGAATTAGATGATGGTTGTTATGCTGATTTAAGGGCAATGTCTGGTAATTCTAGTAAGGGGTTAATTTGTAATCTTGGTCTTATTGATACTTCTTATAGGGGTGAGATTAAGGCTTCTATTACAAATATTACTGGTAATGATTATGAGATTAAGAAAGGTGATAGGATTGGCCAACTGGTTTTTAGGGAAGAAAGTATGGTTGATTTGGAGAATGTTTTGGAGATTGATTGTAATACTGATAGAGGGGTCAAGGGTTTTGGGTCTTCGGGTAGGTAGTTAGGAGAATTAATGCAAGATATTTATGTAAATTTAGTTAAGGATAAGTTAAAAAGATATTTTTATGCTAGAGATTTTATTTATAGGGCTGAAAAGAAAATTGATGAATTGAATAGTATAAAAGAGGGAAAGACAACTGTTTCTTATGGTAATAAGCCGCCTTATGGTGGAGCTTCGGATAATGATAAGTTGTTAAATGTTTTGGCAGAGATTGATTTATTACAAACTAACATAAAAGAAAATAGAAAGATTATTGAAGAGGTTGATTATGCTTTTAAAAGTATGAGTGAGATTCAAAGGGATATCACCTTGGAGATTTATGGGAGGCCTTATAAGTATAACAAGATCCAGAATCTGAAAGATAAGTACCATTATGAAAAGGCTCATCTTTATAACTTGGCCAATGATGGTTTGGTTCATATTGCTTTGTCTTTATTTGGTAATTATTAATATAGTAAAGAAGTTTGATAAAAATATCTAAGAATTGGACTATTAGTGGACACTTTATACTGAAATAGGGTGTATAATGGTAATGTGAAAGTGAGTGGGAAAATCCTTCGTAATTTGTTATTATTGCTCACTTTCTAGTAACATACATTCTCATTAGAGTCTCCTAGTTTATAAATTATTTTTGAAAGCTACCACCACCTTTGTGTTGGTAGTTTTTAATTTACATATAGAAAGGATTATAGTATGGCCAAGGAAAGATTGGATAGGACTGATAGGTCTGGACCTCACAGAGCTATGTTTGAAAAAAATAAAAAACGAATATTAAAAACAGAAAGACTTTGTGGTATATGTGGTAAGCCTGTTGATATGAATGCTAAACCTCCAGACCCATTGAGTCCCTGCATTGATCATATAATTCCTGTATCAAAAGGAGGTCATCCGTCTGATATATCTAACTTACAGCTTGCTCATTGGACTTGTAACAGAGCAAAGTCAGATAAATTATATAAAGAAAGTAAAAACGTTGAAATTCCAACGAACAGAAACTTGCCTTTGAGTTTCAATTGGGAAAAATATAAAAGAAAAAAATAGAACGTTGAAATTCCAACGTTTATGGGGGGCGTACCTCCCCTTTTGGATAATTATTCCGGAGTTCCCCCATCACTGTACAAATATACACACGAAAGAGGTTATTATTAATTTAAATGAATAATTATAATGTAGAAAATTTGAGAAAAAAACTTGATTTACATAGAATGCACGTACTTAATAAATATAAATATTATGATTGTAAAAAAAATGAAATTGATCGTGGATTTGTGATTCCAACAGAAATTAAATCTCAATATATATCAAATTTAGGTTGGTGTACCAAGGCTGTAGATGCCTTAGCCGATAGGTTAGTTTTTAAGGAATTTGAAAATGATTTGTTTTCTTTTAATGAAATTTATAATTTAAATAATCCAGATATATTTTTTGATTCTGCTATTCTTTCTGCTCTAATAGGTGGTTGTTGTTTTGTATATATCAGTCAAGGAGTAAATGAAAAGCCAAGACTTCAAATCATTGAAGCTAGTAATGCAACAGGAAATATTGATCCTATAACTGGACTTTTGACAGAAGGTTATGCTGTGCTTGAAAGAAGTGGTGATGATAAAATAGGTTTTGATACACCGAAGCTTGAAGCATATTTTAAACCTAATGAAACGATATATATTTCTGATGGCAAGGTTGTTTCTAGTGTTAAAAATCCTGCTGGTATTCCTTTACTAGTACCTATTATATATCGCCCTGACGCTGTAAGACCTTTCGGTAAGTCAAGAATTACAAGACCTGCAAGATATTTACAAGCTCACGCTAAAAGAACTTTAGAAAGAGCTGATGTTACAGCTGAATTTTATTCTTTTCCTCAAAAGTATATTGTTGGTTTAGATCCAGAGGCTGAACCCTTAGACCAATATAAAGCAACTATAGCGTCTATACTTCAGTTTTCTAAAGATCAAGACCATGAGAGCCCAAAACTTGGACAGTTTCCTCAGACATCAATGGCTCCTTTTACTGAGCAATTAAAAACATTAGCATCTGCTTTTGCTGGTGAAACAGGTTTGACCTTGGATGATTTAGGTTTTGTAACTGATAATCCATCATCAGCCGAGGCAATAAAGGCAAGTCATGAAACTTTGAGAATTACTGCAAGAAAGGCTCAAAGGTGTTTCGGGTCTGGATTTTTGAATGTTGGATATGTGACAAGATGTTTAATTGATAAATATGCTTATACAAGGGATATGATTTCTGAGGTAAAAGCTAAATGGTATCCAGTATTTGAACCGGATGTTGCTGCTCTATCTGGAATTGGAGATGCAACTATTAAAATAAATCAATCAGTACCAGGTTATTTTGGAAGTGATAATTTATCAGAGTTAACTGGTTTTGATGCAAGCAAAGAGCCGCCAAAAGTAGAGGCTGAAGATGAGCTTTAGTAATAAAACTGTAATTTTCCTTTGTGGATTTATTGGATCAGGCAAAACGACTTATGCAAATAAAAAATTTAATCATGTCACTGATTTAGACTATATGCCAGCTTTTTCATCAAAAATTAATCAAATAAATTTAACATTAAATTTATTAAAGAAATATGATGAGGTATGTCATATAACTTGCTTTCCTACTAAAGATGAAATGAGAGCATTTAAAAAATTTAATAAAAAATTTTTACTAATGGATACTAATCTTAGTCAATGCAAAACCAATATTTTAATAAGGGCAAGACCTAGAGATTTAATGAATTTAAAACGTGTATTTAAAGCTAATGTAGATTATCAAAGAAAATATAAACTTTCTGGGATAAATTGGGAATTGGTGAAGGTGTTTAAATGATAGATACAAGTAAAGATATCGTTCCAGGTATATTTGATAAAATTGATAAAACTTTTAAATTAAAAGCTAAAGAATCTAAAATAATCAAGGATAAATTAAAGGCCTTAAAAAATAAGAAAGCTAATTACAAAGATGCTAATGAATTTGCTGTTGAAGTCGGGAAAATTCTTGCTAATACTTTCCAGGATAAAATAAAAACTGGAGATTTGCCAGATGGGAAGATGTATTATAATATAGCAAAAAGATTGATAGAGCCTAATATGGTAAGAAATCATGATTTAGTTTCTGAATATTCAAAGGAAGTTCAAAGCCAATTAAATAAACAAGCTAATATATCAATACAAGCACAAGAAGCAGACTTAAACCAAGATAGGATTGATAAGCTTGTGGATAAAATTACTAAATATGATTCTTACGAAGATGGCAAATGGTTATTAAATGAACCAGTAATAAACTTCACCCAAGCTGTGGTTGATGAAACTATTAGAAAAAATGCTGATTTGCATGCAAAGGCTGGTTTAAGTCCTAAGATAGAAAGATATACCAATGGTAAATGTTGTGATTGGTGTGATAAATTAGCGGGTATATATAATTATGAAGATGTAAAAAATACAGGTAATGAAGTTTTTAGAAGACATAGACATTGTGATTGTTTAGTAATATATGATCCTAAAAATGGAAAAAACAAGCGAATAGTACATTCAGCTGCAAAACATAAGGCATTAGATGAAAAGCGTGATAGGATAGACTTAGCAAATAAGATAGTAGACAATAAATTAAGTAATATAGCTAGGTCAAAAGCTATGGAGTTAGGTTATAATCCACTGCCAGATAATAAAGTTGTTAATACATTAAGAAGAGATGCTAAGAAATGGATTCAAACTTTAAGTGAGGATGAAGTAAAGGCTATTAGGAAATACACTTATAATGGGAAAGATGAAGATGGATTAAGATTATTTGAAAAAATTAATGGGTATATAGATAACAGATATATACCATCTAATGAAAAAGAAGAAGAAATCATCTTAACAAATGCAGTTAATATAGAGGATGGTTTATTGAAAAATAAGCTAAAACACGATATAATTGTTTATAGAACAGAAGAAGATATTAATAGACTAAACGATGATGTCAAAAAGTTCTTGAGTACATCAGTTACAAAAAAGGGAGCATTTGGAGGTAAACCAAATGTCGCAATTATTGTTCCTAAAGATAGCAATGGTGCGTATATAGAACCCTTAGCTGTAGGAAGCTATAAGAAGCAAAGAGAGTTTCTATTGAATAAGGGAATAAAATTAGTTAAAGTTTTAAATGATAATGATATAAACATATTTGAGGTTAAAAATGAAATTAAAACAAAAAAGCGAAATAACGGATGAAGAAGTAATAAAAAATTTCCAAGATAGATGTAATTCCCAAACATCATATGGAAAATTAACAGAAGAAGATAAAAAGGAAATTGAAAGAAGATCAAAAAAAATTGAAGAATATAGAAAGAAAATGAATAAAGAAAAATAAAGCACAACTAAACTTGCAGGTGTAAGTTTTTAGGGGTGCTTTTTTAGTGCTATAAAGGAGGAATTATGGCTAAGGATGATTATGATGTTTTGGTTTTTAAGATTTTAACTTATTTGTATAGGAAATTTAAGGATAATTATATTGATGATATGTATTTATTTCCTTTTACTAATGATTTTCCAGTACAAGAAAGCTATTTTATTTCTATATTTGAAGATTTAGAAGAAAAGGGCTATATAAAAAATTTAGTTTTAACTAAGGCTTGGGGTGGAGATATTGTAAATTATGATTTATCCAAGCTACAAATAACAGGTGACGGGATAGCTTATTTAAGAGATAATTCAAGAATGAAAAAACTAATTAATCTGATTAAAGAGGCAAGAGCTATAATGTCTTTGTGGAATTAGATTAGATACTTAAAAATAAA
>NZ_JAXDSU010000068.1:0-5281 GCF_034090325.1 Anaerococcus porci | reverse complement strand
ATTAAAGGAGAAAATCATGAAAGATAAAAATTGTGCTTATTGTATGAATAATGAATTAGTAGATGCATTTGGAATTAAGATTGGTGATTTAGAAAATAGTCAGCTATATCTTTTTAAAGAACAAAGTCATCGAGGAAGAGTTATTGTAGCTTATAAGAAACACGTAAGTGAAATAGTAGATATTAGCGATGATGAAAGAGATGCTTACTTTTCTGATATAGCAAAAGTTGCTAAGGCAATCCACAAAATTTTTAAGCCAAAGAAAATTAACTATGGTGCTTATGGCGATACAGGTTGTCATCTTCATTTCCATTTAGTTCCAAAATATGAGGATGATGAATTTGAATGGGGAGGAGTCTTTGCCATGAATCCAGAAAGGATATATCTTGATGAAGATGAGTATAAAAAGATTATTGACTCAATAAAAAAGGAATTGGATTTGTAATCTATAGTATAGTAAATTCTAAAAGCTAGAATAAAGAAGCTGTTGCAAAATGAATTTATCGTTTTAAGTATCCACATTTCTCTATTAAAATTTTATCTTGACAAGTAGTCTATAAAAAGAATTCCTAGGAGAGTGAACGATGATAGAACAATAAAATTCATAGACTTGTGACAGTTCTTTTTTTAATACAATATAATATTAGTCGATGATAAGAATTTTTACAAATCCTTTGTATATTAGGTGTTTTATTCTAATGTCTACAAAGGTATGGAATTAGCTAAAAAGAAATGTAGTCTTGAAATAACATATAAAAAGAAGTATTTATATATTTATACTATAATTTAGCAAGTTTAACCATATATAGAACTTTTTTAAAAGAGGTAGATTTGCTATAAAAATAAAGAATAATTAGGAGAAAGTATTATGCTCAAAAAAAATAGTATTGTATTAGTTATTTATATGCTTTTTATGGCAATGGGACTTTATATTAGTTATAAAGTTTTAGGAGTTGATTATAATTCATCAAATTTCAGTAAGACATTTTTACCATTTACATTTTTATTAGCCTTGTTTGCACTATCCTATGGACTAAAGCATAGAAAAGAGCTTGCTTTAGACAATGAAGGAAAAAAGAATTATCTACCATTTGCTATTGCTTTTATTACAATTGTAGCTTTTGGAATTTTTTTTCTGATAAATAATTTTGCTTTGAATATAGCTTTTTTTATTCTATTAGTTGATACAGCCTTGACAGCTATTGCAGAGGAGACGATTTATAGGGGTATTGTATTGGGCGGATTAGTAAAAAAAACATCAACAATTTCAGCCTTGTTATGCAGTGCAGTTTTATTTTCCCTCTTGCATTTATTAAATCTTTTAGCTGGTTTGTCAATTAATGAGGTTATAAACCAGATGGGTTCAACTTTTATAATGGGAATGTTTTTAGGGGCCCTATATTTAGAAAGTAAAAATATTTTTCTACCAATATTATTTCATTGGATGTGGAATTTTATTATATTGTCTAATGGTCTTTCTACAATAGATTTTATGTCAATAGTACTATTATTAGTAATTGGAGGAGAGATTTTTGCTATTATATATTTTTTATTAGAGCAATTAAGAAGAAAAATATGAGAATATAAGTTTTAAAATCTTTTTTGTAAATTATTATATTTTAATTTGCTTTTTAAAAAATCTCTAGAATAATATTTACACTATCCACCCCCTTGCTTAATTGCTGATTAGCTGTTAAAAGAGAGGGGATGGATTTTATTTTTTACGTAGCTTCTGTCAAATATGAGCAAAACATTATGCATTACTTCTTAAATGTAGCTCGTTAGATTATAATCTGTTTGTATTTTTAGTATATTTAAATAACTTTTTCTATGTTATTATTTTTATTTAGATTTGATTCTAATTTGATTGTTTCATTTGTTATTTTTTAATAGTAAATTGTGAAAATATTTTATTATTGAATTGAAAAAATTAATAGACGAATATTTGTCTAAATAATGGGTATAAAATAGATATAAGAATTTAGAACGAATTCTTATAAGTTATTTATAAATTATAAAAGGAGGATTTTATGAAACTTTACTACGCACCGGGTACATGTGCTGTATCCGTTTGGATTTCTCTTCAATGGGCGGGAGCAGATTTTGAGGTAGAAAGAGTTGAGTTAGGTTCTGATGAATATAAGAAGATCAATCCATCAGGAGCAGTTCCAGCTCTTGATACAAAAGATGGAAACATAAAAACTCAAGCAGGTGCAATATTATCATATATTGCAAGTAAGTATAAAGAAAAAGATTTAGGGCCAGATGAAGGACTTGAAAATGAATTTTTGTTCAATCAGATTTCAGCATTTTTATCTGCAGATTATCATCCAGCTTTTTGGCCAATGTTTGGTCCAGAAGATTATACATCAAGCAGAGATGAGAAAGATTTAGAGAAGGTTATTGAAGCTGCATATAAAAAGATTAATAGTGTTGCGATGATTTTGGATAACATGCTTGAAGGAAAGACTCATATCTATAAGAATAAAAAGACAGTTCTTGATGCATATGCTTATATTTTAAGTCGTTGGCTTTCAAAGACTCCAAAGTCTTGGACAGAATATCCAAATTTAAAGAAGTTTATGGAAACTATGGAAAATGATGAGGAAGTTCAAAAGATTATAGAGCTTTCTACAAAAAAATTCAATAGATTTTAAGAGACCTTTAGAGTAGATTTAGCATGATTTTTGTAAAAATTAAACTTAAATTTATGCTATTTTTTTAAAAAGAAATTATATCTAATTAGATATAATTTAAGGAGAATATTATGAATTCAAAAAAGATTAGAGATCAAAAATTCGATCATTTATTAACACCAGAAAACGCAGCATTTATAGCAATTGATTATCAACCTATTCAAGTTAGCTCCATAAAAAGTATGGATCAAAAAGAACTTGTAAATAATATAACAAAGACAGCAAAACTTGCAAAAATTTTTAAGCTTCCAACAGTTTTAAGCACAGTTAATGTAAAAAGTGGTGAAAATGAACCACAAATAAAAGAAATCGAAGAAATTTTTCCAAATATTGAACCAGTTGATAGAACTACAATAAATTCTTGGGAAGATGAGGAATTTTATGAGGCTGTAAAGAAAATTGGAAGAAAGAAGCTTATTATAACAGCACTTTGGACTGAGGCATGTCTTAGTTTTCCAGCACTTGATGCTCTAAAGGAAGGATATGAGGTTTATGTTGTAGTAGATGCTGTTGGAGGTACAAGTAAATTAGCACACAAAGTTGCTCTTAGACGTATGGAACAAGCTGGAGCAAAACTTATTAGTTTTACACAACTTGCTTGTGAACTTCAAAGAGATTGGAACAGGGAAGAAACAAAAGAAGAATTTGCAAAAATTTTGTTTAGTTAATAGAGGCTAATTTAATAAGGATTACCTTGTAAGAATAGGTATTTATTTTAAATTATTTCGTTTTTCAATATAAGAGTTAGATCGTTGAGGGAATATATGAATATTTCATTAAAATTAATAATAGCACTTCATAGGAGCATCGATAAAATCGATAAAAGAACAATGAAACTTGCTCAAGAAGAAGGTTTAACCTTTGGTCAGTTTGAAGTTTTAGAAGTTCTTTATAGCAAGGGAGATATGAGTATCGGAAATGTAATGAAGAAGATTTTGAGTAGTGTAGGAACTATTTCTGTTATTGTAAACAACTTGGTAAAACTTGGTTATATCGAAAAACTTTCTTGCAAAGATGATAAAAGAGTTTGTATTTTACACCTAAAGGAGAAGGGAAGAGATATTATTGAAAGGGTTATTGTTAAAAATACAGAAATGCTAGAAGAATCTTTCTCGATGTTAACAGAAGAAGAAAAAGAAAATTTGTTAATAATTTTAAAGAAAATTGGAGGTATTTATGGATAGAGAAGTAATTAAAAAAGTACAAGGTTTTAGAACAAAAGATGGTGCTGGAGTAAGCTTGGTAAGAGTTTTAGGTAATCAAACTGTGGAGGATTTCGATCCGATTTTGATGCTTGACTCATTTGATAGTATAAATCCAGATGAATATACTGCAGGTTTTCCAATGCATCCACATAGAGGAATTGAAACAGTTAGCTATCTTTCTAAGGGAAAGATGGTTCATAAAGATACTCTTGGAAATGAAGATGGAATTAGCGATGGAGAGGTTCAATGGATGAACTCTGGATCTGGAATTGAACATGAGGAAATGGTTCCAGCAGCTGATAGACTTCTTGGGGTTCAACTTTGGCTAAATCTTCCACAAAAGGAAAAGATGAGTAAACCAACTTACACTAAAATTCATAAGGATGAGATAGAAGAAATTGATATTGAGGGCGGTAAGATTCGTTTGATTTCTGGAAGCTACAAGGATCATAATGGTTTTAAAGGAGAACACTTGCCACTTGATTATTATGATATTCATTTGGAGCCAAATAGAGAATTTACAATTGAAACAGATAACGATAAATCCGTCATGATTTTTACACTAGTAGGAGATGTTTATGTTGGAGATGAGCATATTGAAGAAAAAACAGCTGCAAAGCTATCAGAAGGTGATAAACTAACAATTAAAAATGGAGACAATAATGCACAAGTATTATTTATCAGTTCCAACAAGCTTAATGAAGATGTTGCATGGGCAGGACCTATTGTAATGAATACTTCGAAAGAAATCCGACAAGCTTATGAAGAACTTAGAAATGGAACATTTATAAAGGAAAAAATTGAATTTAATGCTGATTAAATTAAAAAAGCGAATTTTTAAAATCACTTTTAAAAATTAAAGATGATTTTATTTTGTTAGAAAAAAGGAGAAATAATGAGAGTAGAATTTAAAAAAGACAGAAATAGAGTGGTACTTTACGATGAGAAAAATAAACTTGTTGGAGAGTCTACGTTTTCACTTTCCGATATGAAATGGATTATAGATCACACATATGTGGATGAAAGTTTAAGAGGTAAGGGATATGCTTCAAAACTTGTGGAAAAGATAATTGAAAGAGCGAGAGAAAAAAATATAAAGATTATTCCCTTATGCCCATATGCAAAAAGAGAGTTTGAAAAACATTCTGAATATGATGATGTGCTTTTTAAATAGGAGGTTGGATGATGAAGGTAAAAAACTATATAGAATTACAAAAGGCTTTAAATTCAAATGACGATTTAATTGAAATTTATAATTCATTTACAATTCCAAATTCAATCACATTGAAAAAAGGAAAGAAACTTATTGGTAAAAATAAAAATGTGCTTATAAGTTTTATGAATGGTGGAGGAATTGGACTTGAAGGCGATAATGAGATT
>NZ_JAXDSU010000004.1:0-2274 GCF_034090325.1 Anaerococcus porci | reverse complement strand
TAGGAACTAACAAATAAATGTAAGGGATTTTCATTATTTTTCTCAAAAACTTAGCTCTAGGATAAACCTCTGTTTCATTAAAAATATTTCCTGTTTTTTCAAGAGAATCTATTTCTTTCTCTTTCAATGTTTTATATATTGCTATCATTGGAAAAATTCTATTATAGCAATGAATTATATTGTCTTTTGAAACAATTTCTTTAAAAAGTAATTCTTCAAATATTTTTTTTGAAATTAAATATTCTTCTTTTAATAAATATTTTTTATAAACATTGAATTTTTCTAATGCTTTTCTTTTTTCTTTCTCACTCATATGATTCTCCTGTTTATATGATAAGTATTATCATTATTATATCACTTATTCTTTATACACTCTATCAAAATCATTCAGAGTCGCTACTTTCTTATATTTAAAGTTATCTTTTCTTTTTCATGTATAAAGATCATTGACTAGACCAATTGTTAACAAAAATGAATTATATACGAAAAGATCAAATTCAATTTCCTTTAAAATAATTAAGAGTGTGATCATAAAGCTTTTTATTGTTCTTACTTCTTCTAAGAATTTCCCCCATTTTAATACTTAGTCCCTATAATTTAATTAAAAGATATAGGATTTGATAAATAAAATAAGAATTTTCTTTTCTATATAGATGCAAGGAAAGTCCAGCCAATATCTCTGCTAGAACTCTCACACAAGAATAAACTGCTGTCATTTGCATAACAATAAATTCATTGACATTTCTTCCAACACTTGTTCTTCCAAATAAAAAGAAGATGAAGAAATTCTCTCCCCGTATTTTGCTTTGTATCTTGATTTAAATATTCTATTTAAAATTTCTATATTAACATCTTCTTAAAATTAGGTATAAAAATAGCACCTACTTACTGTAGATGCTTAAAGAAATTGCTTAATACTAAACTTTATAACTTTGCATTGTTTATTTGTGATATTCTTTTATTTTATCTGCATATTCTGTTAGAAGTTTTTTTGAGTAGTTTTTATTATTCTTAGATTCTCTAACTTTTTTCCAAAGGATAGAGGCTACTTTCATCTTATCAGAATAATCAGAGCTACATTTATCCGAACAAAAATCTTTCAAAAATTGATTCCATTGACAAACAGAGCTATCATACTTTGCATAATCTGATTCTCCATAATATACATTCAACATATCTTGAATTGTAAAATTTAAATCATTTTCACTTTGAACTTTTCTCCAAGCAGTTGCCATATCAGCATTAAATTTAAAATGACTAACCCTTGTTATCATTGAAAAATATTCTCTAAATTTTTGATTAAATGAAAATCCACATTTAAGTAGTGGTGTATTTAAAGTTATTATATCTATTTCCTTTTTGCTTGCTTTCCTTAAAAATTTTTCCACTCTATTTCCCTTGAAATATTCTTCTATAATTTTATTCAGTTCCTTTTTTGTACCTCTATATTCTAGTCCAAGAGATTTACAAATTTTTGAAAGTTCTTCTTGATACCAATAATATTTATTAAATTCTTCAAACGTTTTTATCTCTTTAAAATCCGGTCTACTTTCCCCCATATAATCACCTTTATAACATCTCATATATCTATTTTGTCTATTATACTCAGATTAAAAAATAATTAACCCCCTATCATCATACACAAATTCACTCATCTCATTACCACACCTAGTAGCCTATCAAGTAGCATAATGGTATTAATACTACGTCAATCTTTTCTGTAGATTTCTCTTTATCTGCTTTTATGTTCCCAGCTGAATCTATTCGTACGAAGATATTACCATAATCAATCTAAGGATCAGATTTTCACCATGAGCTATTTTTCTTTCAAGAGTGAGTTTCATTAGTTCTTTCATAGGAGGGCTCATATCTTTAAAACCTTGTCCAAAGAAAACGACAGTAAATCCCATATCTTCAAAGTTTTGAACCGTCTGTACCGCTCTCCAGCTGTCAAAGGCGATTTCTTTTATATTATATTTCTATCCTAAATCTTCTATAAAATTTTCTATAAATCCATAGTGGACTACATTACCTTCAATAGTTTTATGTTAATCTATGTATTAGATTGTTTTAAAGAAGTCTGCAACCTGCTAGTATCTCACCAATTTCAACAGTTATTCCTTTATTCTATTTGCCAATATCTCACCTATTAATTTTGAACATGAAAAAACTCAGATTTCTGAGTTTTTCAAATTATAGCATACATTCTTATATTACTTTATATTTAAAGTCCATTTCTTACATGTAAAAGAAATGAATAAATTCCTGGAATTA